>JBBKXP010000130.1:0-5590 GCA_037969545.1 Paracoccaceae bacterium
CCACGACATCAGCCGAAGCCGCCGCCGCCTATCGCGGCGAACAGCTGACGTTCGGCGCCGATTACCTGATTCCCAAACCGTTCGACCCGCGCCTGATGGGCGTAATCGCCAGCGCCGTCGCCCGCGCCGCGATGGACACCGGCGTTGCCCTGCGCCCGATCGAGGATATGGCCGCCTACAAGCAGAAACTTGATGGCTCGGTCTTCCGCTCGGCCCTGATCATGCGCACTGTCTTTGCTGCCGCCCGCACCGCCTGCCGCAAGATCGTCTTTACCGAAGGCGAGGATGAGCGGGTGCTGCGTGCCGCGCAGGCGATGATGGAAGAAATGACCGACGTGCCGATCCTGATCGGCCGCCCCGATGTCATCGCCAGCCGCTGCGAACGCGCCGGGCTGAAAATCCGCCCCAAGACCGATTTCGAGATCGTCAACCCCGAGGATGACCCGCGCTATCGCGATTACTGGGGCACCTATCATCAGATCATGGAACGTCAGGGCGTGACGCCCGATCTTGCCAAGGCGATCATGCGCACCAACAGCACCGCGATTGGCGCGGTCATGGTGCATCGGGCCGAGGCCGACAGCATGATCTGTGGCACTTTCGGGCAATACAACTGGCACCTGAACTATATCCAGCAGGTGCTGGGCACCGACGGGCTGCACCCTGTCGCCGCCCTCAGCCTGATGATCATGGAAGACGCGCCGCTGTTCATCGCCGATACCCACGTTCATGCCGTCCCGACCGGCCAGCAGATTGCCGAAACGGTGTTGGGCGCGGCGCGGCATGTGCGCCGGTTCGGGGTGTTGCCAAAGATCGCGCTCTGCTCGAACTCCCAGTTCGGAAACCTTGAAACCTCCTCGGGGCGGCGGGTGCGCGAGGCCTTGGCGATTCTGGACGCGGACCCACATGATTTCGAATACGAAGGCGAGATGCACGCGGACGCCGCCCTCGACCCCGCCTTGCGCGAACGGATTTTTCCCAACGCCCGGTTCGAGGGCGCTGCCAACGTGCTGGTGTTCGCCTCGACCGATGCGGCAAGTGCGGTGCGCAACGTGTTGAAAGCCAAGGCAAACGGGCTCGAGGTCGGGCCGATCCTTGTCGGCATGGGCAACAAGGCGCACATCGTCACATCGTCGATCACCGCGCGGGGTCTGCTGAACATGTCGGCGTTGGCGGGAACCCCGGTCGCGCATTATGGCTGACGGCGCGGATCAACATTGACCGAACCGCGGGGCAGGCGCACATTGCGCCATCCGCCCTTCATCGGAGTGTTCCGCCATGCCACGCTGTTTCGCCGCCATCGTACCGGCCGCCCTCGCACTCGTGCTTGCGACCGCACCTGCGCATTCCCAAACCCTTCTCGCCTGCCCCTACACCGTCATTGATGCGAATGGCACCGCGATCGAGGTGCCCTGCGACAGCACCGCGCAAGCCCCTGCCAAACCCGGCGACGAGTCGAGCATGACTGATCTGCAATCCATCGTCAGTCAACGCGCGACGACGCTCCAGTCCACGACCCATATGTTGGCCACCATGCAGGACACGCAGAATTCGGTCATCGACAATATTGGCCAATGAGGGGCGCGCGGGACTTATAACGGCAGTCGCCCCCATTGCGCTGGCTGCAACACCTTGCGTAAAACGGGGCAACGCAGGGGGAATGAATGGCATACCGCGACGTCTACGAAAGTTGGAAATCCGACCCCGAGGCGTTCTGGCTGGAGGCGGCAAAGGCCATCGACTGGGACGTCGCCCCGACCCGCGCCCTGAACGCCGACCGCGCCCCGTTCTATGAATGGTTCACCGATGCCCGCGTCAACACGTGCTGGAACGCCGTTGACCGGCATGTCGCCAGTGGCCGCGCCGATCAAGTGGCGATCGTCTACGACAGCCCCGTCACGGACACACGCGAAACGATCACTTTCGCCGAACTGAAAACCCGCGTGGCATCGCTCGCCGGGGCGCTCGCTGCCAAGGGGATCACCAAGGGCGACCGCGTCATCATCTACATGCCGATGGTCCCGCAGGCGATCGAGGCGATGCTGGCCTGCGCCCGTCTGGGGGCTATCCACTCGGTGGTTTTCGGTGGCTTCGCGGCCAACGAACTCGCCGTGCGGATCGACGATGCCACACCCAAGGCGATCATCGCCGGGTCATGCGGCATCGAACCGGGGCGGGTCGTGGACTACAAACCGTTGCTCGACGGGGCGATTGATCTGGCCAGCCACAAGCCCGACTTCTGCGTGATCTTTCAGCGCGAACAGGGCCGCGCCACACTGACGCCGGGGCGCGACCACGATTGGCACGACTTTCAGGCCGATGCGACTCCCGCTGATTGCGTCCCGGTCGAGGGCGACCACCCAGCCTATATCCTTTACACTTCCGGCACCACCGGCGCGCCAAAGGGCGTCGTGCGTCCGACCGCCGGACATCTGGTCGCGCTGCAATGGACGATGAAGAACGTCTACAACGTCGACCCCGGGGATGTGTTCTGGGCGGCGTCCGACGTTGGTTGGGTCGTTGGCCATTCCTATATTTGCTACGGCCCCCTGATCGCCGGAAACACAACGGTTCTGTTCGAGGGCAAGCCGGTGGGCACCCCCGATGCCGGCACATTCTGGCGGGTCATTCAGGACCATAACGTCCGCAGCTTCTTCACCGCGCCAACGGCCTTTCGCGCGATAAAACGCGAAGATCCCAAGGGCGAACTGATCCGCGACTATGACATTTCCTGCCTGCGCGCCCTGTATCTGGCGGGCGAACGGGCCGACCCCGATACGATTATCTGGGCCCAGAACGTGATGCAGGTGCCCGTCTATGACCACTGGTGGCAGACGGAATCCGGCTATCCGATGGTCGCCAACCCGACAGGAATCGAGGCGTTGCCGGTCAAGATCGGCTCTCCCTCGGTCGCGATGCCGGGCTATGACATTCAGGTGCTGGACGACGGCGGCAAACCGATGAAACCCGGCGAACTGGGCGCTATCGCGATCAAACTGCCGCTGCCGCCCGGTACCCTGCCGACGCTCTGGAACGCCGACGACCGCTATCGCAAGGCCTATCTCACCACCTTTCCCGGCTATTACGAAACCGGCGATGCGGGAATGATCGACGTTGACGGCTATCTCTACATCATGGCCCGCACCGATGACGTGATAAATGTCGCCGGGCACCGTCTGTCGACCGGCGCGATGGAGGAGGTCCTGGCTGGCCATCCGGACGTTGCCGAATGTGCGGTGATCGGGGTGGCGGATGACCTCAAGGGGCAGTTGGCAATGGGGTTCCTCTGCCTCAACAAAGGCTGCGACCGGCCGCATGGCGATATCGTGTCCGAGGTCATCAAGCAGGTGCGCGACCAGATCGGCCCGGTTGCGGCGTTCAAGCTGGCCGTGGTGGTCGACCGCCTGCCGAAAACCCGGTCGGGCAAGATCCTGCGCGGGATCATGTCGAAAATCGCCGACAGGCAGGACTACAAGATGCCCGCCACCATTGACGATCCGGCGATCCTGGACGAAATCAGGACGGCGCTGCAGACGCTGAACTACGCCCGATAGCGACGGCTAGTGCGCCACCCGCGGCTGCCCCAGAACCGGGACCAGCACCCGCTCAAGCCCGCGCCAGAACCCGCTGCCATCCAGCACGAGGTTTGCATAGGGCGTCAGCGAACAGTAATGCGACGTGCCGCCCCGGTGATGGTTCCAGTGATGCCGCGCATCCTGCAGGATATGCCAGCGCTGCAGGGTTTTGATGATCCACGGCAGGCGCACCGTGGGCACATGGGCAAAGCGGTGGCTTTGCTGGTTCAGACCCGCCGCCAGTGCGAATACCGCGAACTGCCAGGTCATCGCCCCTTGCCACCAGACAACCAGAGAAATCAGGCCGGCCACGATAAACAGGATGGCGTTATTTTTCAGCCAGGGGATCGTGATCATCACGTTCGGCTGGGTATGGTGCACCATGTTGGGGCGCACGAACAGCGGCCCCCAGATCGGCGTATCCTCGGACCCATAGGTGTCTTCGGCCCAGTGGAACAGACCGCCGGTGAAATCGGCCAGCAGGATCATCGTGGCGAACTGCACCGCGATCCAGATCACATCGACCATAGTTTGCAGCATTTGACGTCCCCAACCTTGTGAAACGGGCGAAACCCGTATTCGCACATTAACGGGCCGGCTTCAACGCCGCGCCTCTTTCAGGCAAACTGTTCCCGGATCAGCCGTTCTTCAAGCCCGTGCCCCGGATCGAACAGCAATCGGTGGGAAATCGCCGGTTCGCTGCGCACCTCGACCCAAGCCACATCGCGCACCGACTTGCCATCGGCGTCCGACATCACCGGGCGTTTGTCGGGGTCGATCACGTCAAAACGCACCACCGCCGCCTTGGGTAACAAGGCCCCGCGCCAGCGCCGCGGCCGGAACGCCGCCACCGCCGTGAGCGCCAGTACGTCCGACCCGATGGGCAGGATCGGCCCGTGCGCCGAATAGTTGTAGGCGGTCGACCCCGCAGGCGTGGCTACCAGCGCCCCGTCGCAGACAAGTTCATCCATCCTGACCTTGCCATCGATCGAAATGCGCAATCGCGCCGCCTGTGGCCCGGCGCGCAACAGGCTGACCTCGTTGATCGCCAGGGCCTCGTGATGCGACCCGTCGACACAACTGGCCACCGTCGCCAGAGGATTGATCACCGCCTCCTCGGCCTCCTCCAGCCGGTCGTTCAGATCGTCGGCGTGAAATGCGTTCATCAGGAACCCGACCGTCCCTCGGTTCATCCCGTAAACCGGCACCCCCAGCATCTGCGTCGCATGCAGCGTCTGCAGCATGAACCCGTCGCCGCCCAGCGCCACGATGACGCCAGCCTGCGCCAGCGGCACATCGCCATACTGCGCGGCAAGATCTACGCGTGCCGCCTGGGCCATTGGCACATCGCTGGCGACAAAGGCGATTTTTACAGCGCGAGGCATCGGCCATCCTTTGGGCAGGTTCCCAAAAGACTTCGCAACTGCGCACCAGAAAGGCAAGCCGCCCGTGGCAGCCCGCCGATGGCGGCAATCATCGCAATCCTGTCGCATTATGGGTGTTCAGCACAAAAACTTGGCCCTAGGTATCGACCCCAGAACAGCCACCAGCCGCAGGGATTCACCGACCATGTCCAACCCCGGATTTTTCACCGAAGCTCTTGCCAGCCGTGATCCTGATGTGGCGGCCGCAATCCGCGACGAACTTGGGCGGCAACGCCACGAGATTGAACTGATCGCTTCCGAAAATATCGTGTCCGTTGCGGTGATGGAGGCGCAGGGCTCGGTGATGACCAACAAGTACGCCGAAGGCTATCCGGGCCGGCGCTATTACGGCGGCTGCGAATTCGTCGACGTGGCCGAGAACCTCGCGATCGAGCGGGCCTGCAGACTGTTCGGTTGCACCTTCGCCAACGTCCAGCCCAATTCCGGTTCGCAGGCCAACCAGGGGGTGTTTCAGGCGTTGCTGTCGCCCGGCGACACGATCCTTGGCATGTCGCTCGACGCCGGTGGCCACCTGACTCACGGGGCTAAACCCAACCAGTCGGGCAAATGGTTCAACGCCATCCAATACGG
>JBBKXP010000131.1:0-3463 GCA_037969545.1 Paracoccaceae bacterium
TCTTCATCGCATCGCGCAGGCCGGGAATGGCAGGTTGTTTCGGCATCGGCTGGGCTCCTCCATCGTCCCTTCGAAGTCTACCAGATCAGGCCAAAAGTGCAGAGTTTTTCAGACGTTCCGTAAGAGCTGTGAACCAGAAGCGAATTCGGCGTCTGATGCGGCTCTACCAGAGACCGAACACCAGCAAGCCCGCAAAGGGACACATGCCCTACTCATACCTGCTGGGCGGGCTGCGGTTCGAGCGACCCAACCATGTCTGCTGTGCGGTCATCACCTACCTGCCAATGCGCCGGGAGTTTCTATACCTGGTTGCCGTCATGAACTGGTTCACCCGCAAGGTTCTAGCCTGGCACATCTCGAACCCACTTGAGGCCGAGTTCTGCGTCGAAACGCTGAACGAGGCGATCCACCGCTTCGGCCTGCCCGAGATCATGAAACCAATCAGGGCTCTCAGTTCACGTCCTTCGCCTGTAACAACTGACTACGACAATCACACGTGCAGCATCTCCACGCAGGGCCAAGGGCGGTGCCTCGACAACATATTCATCGAACGTCTCTGGCGGTCACTAAAGTGCGTCTATCTATGCGCATGGGAGAAGGGCTCGCAGGCGAAGGCAGGCATTGGCCGATGGATCACATTCTACTACCACCAGCGGCCAGACAACCGCCCACGGCGGGTAGCCCCGCGGTAGTCTCAACCAGATCGAAACTGACCAGCAGGGCCAGAGGGTACCTTGAATGATCCCGGAAACTGTCCAAAGAATGGGGAGTAGCTCATAGTGAGATCAGGAAGATTATTGTTAAAGAAAAGTAGCTTGCCCTCGACGGATTTTCGCCTAAAACTGCACCTTTATGACCGGGCAACCATCGATCAGTCGATGTTGAGCCGAAGACTATTACTATCGGCGGCGGTAAGGTCTTGATTGCGTTGTAAGATCCCCTTCATTTTGGAGAATCTTCTGAGTCTGGGGGCGCCAAAATAATTAGGAGATGACGGGATGTTCGGGGTGAAGGAGGACGCGATGCTGCGAGCGGCGGGCGAGGAAGCCCGTGTTTGGACGTGGGTATGGACGGGCATTGCGGCAATCGCGTTAGTATTCATATACGCGTCATTAACGATTTTTGTCACGCCGTCACTCGTCGCAGCGATCGAGCAGCTAAGACCATTGAGTGAAGACAAGCTCGTCCGCGCCTACCTTCTGTTGCCGGTCGTGCTTACGTGGTTGATCACTGCCGTCGGCTTCGTGACGACGTTTCGCGAGCGCTTACGGGCAAAGGTGCTCTTTGGAGCCTTGGCGCTCGCCTTAACAGCAGTTCTTGTGGTGTTAGTGGGTGACCCGCAGGACTTCACAAAGGAAGCATCAAAAATCACATACTTCACCAGCGTCACGCTCATATTAGCAGGCGTCGTGGCGCTTTTGAATTTTCTCAGCCATCACTATGCGTTGCACAGCCCGCGGCTCGTGCGGCTCTTTTGGCTCGCCATGAGCCTGGCTTTCATATTCGCTGCACTCGACGAACAGTTCGTGCTGCACGAAAAGGTACAGGTCTTCGTCGAAAGGGCGTCCGGGTCGAATGCGTCGGCGCAGATTGCTGGCGATGCTGTCACACTTATATACGCTCTGGCGGCTCTAACGACGATCGGCCTCGTGTACCGCTTTCTTGCTCCGCTACTGATCGAACCGGGCCAGTGGTTCCACCGCGTATTCCTCGCTGCCGCGTGCATCTACGCCGCATCGACATTGTTCGACAGTTTCGATTTCTTATTGATACCTTGGTCGACACAAATTGATCTGGTCTACACGGCGAACGCTGTTGAAGAGATATTCGAGTTCACTGCCGCTAACCTGTTTGCTGCAGCATTTCTCATTGCCTTGCTGGAGTGTAACGGTGGCTGGCTCCTGCACAAGACGACAAAGGCGCTCGATAGCCAGCCGGCGCCACTGAAGCTGGTTCTTCGGTCAGGCGTGTATGTCGCGGCGATCGCCTTCGTTGGCGTCGCGATCGCGCTGCCGATCCTGATGCCGGCCGACGGTCGCGTGATCCTGGAGGATGAGAGCTACGACGTGCAGAGATTTGCCGGCCGTGCACAGGGCCTTCTGCGACCGGACGGCGTCTTTTTCCAAGACGGTCGGCTCTACGTTGCAGACGATATCGCGGGCGCAGTTTGGGTTTTCGATCAGGCTCAGAACAGCACGGACATCCTCGTTGGCGCCGCCGGCCTCGTGACGCCAGAGTCGGTTGCAGTTGATGCTCGCGGGACTATTTTTGTGACGGACGAAACATCTAGTGCCGTGTTCGCGATCGATGGATCCGGCATCCAGCAGCGGCTCGGGCCCGGAGACGGTCTGCGTGCGCCGAAAGGCCTGACAATTGGGCCAGATGGCGCGCCGCTCATCTCGGACAGCGAGAGCGCCATAATATATCGGTATGCGGACGACCAGCTCACCATTTTTGCCACCCCCCTCCAGCTTCTGTCCAAGCCGGAGGAAATGGCGTTCGACCGCGCCGGCAATCTTTACGTCACCGAGGAGGAAGAAGAGCGGGTTCTGAAGATCGCGCCGAACGGCACGGCAGAAATCTTTGTAGACGAGAGGTCCGGGCTTCTAAGTCCGGAGGCGATCGCGATCAAAGACGACCGCATCTATATCACCGATGCCAAGCGGGGGGCAATCTTCAGGTTCGACCTAGAGGGGCGCGGTGGTGAAATCATTCACTTCACGAATCGCTACCGAAATTTGGAGGGGATCGCGCTCAGCGACGATGGCGCGATCTATGTTGCAAGCCGGAGGGATGATCCCGTACCGAGTTCAATCTTCAAGATAACACCGCACAACGGTGAGGAAGATACGGAGGCTCTGGACAATGAACGCTGACTATCAGAGGCTGTGACGGCTTCGGGGTCGGTCTCGTCCGGCAGGCTTGAGGGTGAGATGGCGCGGTCAGAACGCGCATTGACAAAGCGAGTGACCGGCTCGGCCCTCGATCGGGGGGCGGCTAGGAGTTTTGCGTAGAGTAAGACTTTCTCGGTTGGCGGAATGTGTTTTGCGACTAGAAATTGCGGTTTAATCACGTCAATTTCAGAGGTAAGGTAACTAGGTGCCGGCTCAATAGGAGGATGCGAAGATGGCCGTCGACAACGAGTGGAATGGAAAAAAGATCCGGCTGGGAATTAACGGCTTCGGTCGAATTGGAAGAGCTGTGGCAAAAATCGCCGCGAAACATGAATCGTTCGCCATCGTCGCATTAAACGAACTCAACGACGACTTGGACAGCGTCGTATATTTGTATAACTACGATTCGACATATGGTCGGGCTGAATCGCCGATTGCACGCGGCGAAATCAGCAATACCGTGAATTTTGGTGGTGATCCGGCTACAATTTATCACTGCAAGTCCGCCGACGAGGTGCCGTGGGAAGAGCATGGTGTCGATATTCTGATCGAAGCAACCGGTATCACCG
>JBBKXP010000132.1:0-3156 GCA_037969545.1 Paracoccaceae bacterium
CAACGCGCAACTTCTGAAGCGGGTCAAGCTTTGAGCCCGACGACAGGCGAGCCGGCTTGACGGCGGTGCAGATGGCGGACAGCTTGCCGCTTTAACAACCATGGGAGGGCCCTCGGGCGTGCTTACGCGCCCTGACGGAGCAACGATCTGATCTGATCACCAGACCGGCGCACTGCCATCACGCCCGCCGCGATGCAATGCCGCTTGGAGCTAAACTCCAATGTTCCTATGCTGTTTTGAAATTTTGGTCGGATGACCATATCGGCCCGATTGAAACGCAGCCGGGCGTGCTCGTTCTGACAGATCTCAATTGATCTCAGCATCGCCTGTATCCCGTTGCGGGGTGCGACCTTGGTTTCGGGTTGGCTTGGATCGACGGCAATCACGACATCAACACCGGTTCTGCGGGCCACATCAATTGGCGCGATGTCGACATATGCACCATCCATCAGGATATGCGGGCCATCGATCAGAGGCGGCAGAATACCGGCCAGGGCGGCGCTCGCATAGACATAGTCCGCAGCCACGCCCCGGTTGTGCACCACTCTTTCACCCGACAGCACATCTGTCGCGCAAGCATAGACAGGGATGTGCCCATCCTCCAGGTTCTTGCTCTTTGTCAAAGCGGAAAGAACGCCTCGCCCCCAGCTTTCGGTGCGCGCTCCGGCACCCCAGCCAAAATACATGTCGCGTGCCGCGAGCAGCGCAATCGTGATGCCCCGCACGCGTTCGGCGAGGCGCTGGCCCTGAAAGTTTGGCGTTGACGGGAACCCGCTGGTATCCATTTCAACAAGGTCCCGATACCAGTTCGGGTTCAGCGCGTAGGTTGCACCAACCACAGCGCCCATCGACACGCCGACAATCGCACTGGGGAAATAGCCCGCACCATTCAGGGCCTTCAGAGCTCCAACATGAGAAAGACCTCTTGCCCCACCACCACTGAAAACCAGGGCGAAGGACTTGTGCTGGCCATTAATCCGAGTATTCGGGCCCATCTAACGCCGCCTTCCAGTGCGCCTGTTGGTCATTGCAGTCTTGGTACGTACGGCACCGCTGAGACAACTGATTTCTGCCAGCGCCCCGTTGCTGAAGGTCAGGGCCACCAGTCGGCACCCCGGTGAGTAATATGCCATGCATCACACTGTAACTCCGAAGTGTGCGGGCTGCACAACACCCTTTTGGGTGACCAGCGTGACACCGGCAAGGGCAAGCGCAGCGCCTATCAATTCTGGCCAGCCGAGAGATTCGCCATAGAAAAGCACGCCCATCGTAAGTCCGAAAATCGGCACAAGAAAACTGAACGCATTGGCTTTGCTAAGAGGCACTTCTACAAGGACTGACATCCAGATGACATAGACCAGCGCAGAGCCAAACACTGCCAATCCAACCAATGCGAACAAGAAACCGAGGGTCCACTGGATCAGCGCGAAATCCTCGGTCATAAAGGAAATAGCTGCCAGAGGGATGCTACCGATTAGCAATTGCACACCGATGGCCATCAGCGGATCGACCGTGTCCGCAATCCGCTTGAGCATCACATTGCTGATAGTGATCCCAAGTGCCGCCAGAATGACGAACCCAATGCCGACGAGATAACTCTCCTGCCCACCTGCAAGCAGTCTCGGGGCAGCGATGACAATGATACCCAAAAACCCCAGAACAAGACCTAGTTTGCCCCAGATCGTCAGACGCTCACCCAGGACTACACCAGCGAGGCCCGCAGCCAGCAAAGGCTGGGTATTTCCGATAACTGTGGCTATCCCCGGCGACACAAATTCGGCTGCGTGGAACATACCAAAGTACCCCAGGCTCGTGGCCCCGAAACCGATAGCCGCGAGGATAGTCCAGGTCGCCCGACCACGCGGAAAAGGGCGGCGCAGTGCTAGCGCCAGCCCCAGCAGGATTATCCCGGCCATCACGGCCCGCATCGTCGCGAATGTCAGGTGCGGGACGTAGGCAATCCCTATCGTTATCAACGGATAACAACTCGCCCAAAGAAGCATCGCGAGGATGATCTTTGCAATCGTTGGAATTCTCATGAATTCAGCAATTCATTGTCCCTTTGACCTACCGTGAGATGTTTTTGTCAATTCAGCGTAACGGCCAACCGCGGCGCGGTCAGTGCCCCGTCATCGCCTGCGGCGCAATCCAGCGCTTCAGGTATATCCGCTCGTAGATAAACACGGCTGAAATCGCGACGCCTGCAAACAGCACGATCATCGGATCTGATCCCATTTTCATTGATGTGAACGCCGCCAGAACAAGCCCGTCAAAGGCTATTGCGCAAAGCAGCACGCCACCGTTCGCACCGATCTCGCGGCGCAAATACCGAAACACGCCCCAATGCACAAGCATGTCCATAATCAGGTAAAAGAACGCCCCAAGTGACGCAATCCGGCTCAGGTCAAAAAATACGGCAAGGGTTGAGGCAAGAACGACCGTGTAGACCAGAGTGTGGCTGCGGATCGGACCCGACATACCGAAATGCCTGTGAGGTATCATTTTCATGTCCGTCAGCATCGCCAGCATGCGCGACACCGCAAATACACTCGCCAACACGCCCGACGCAGTGGCAACCGCCGCCAGGACAATCGTCAGGTAAAAGCCAGACTGGCCCAATGCCGGTGATGCGGCTTCGGCGAGCGAATAATCCTTGGCTGCTACTATTTCATCAATCGACAAGTTGGACCCGACAGCAAAAGCGACCAACAGATAAACCACCGCGCAAATGGCAATCGATATCATGATGGTGCGCCCCACATTGCGATGTGGATTGGTAATTTCTGCGCCACTATTGGTGATCGTCGTGAAGCCTTTGAAGGCCAGGATCGACAGGGCTACAGACGCAATAAATCCGGTTGCGTCAAAGCCGCTGGCCGCAGTACTTGCGGCCGCAAACTCAAATCCGCCTGACCACAGGGCAACGATTCCAAAGAGCGCAATGCCACCGATCTTGATGACAGCCATGATGATCGACAGAAGTCCGACGGACCGATTGCCCGAAATATTCACGACAAAGGCAAAAAGGATGACGCCGACCGCCAGTATCGGCACCAGTGGGCCGCCAGTGATGTCAAAGGGGCGCATTACATAAGTTGCAAATGTCCGCGCCACGAGGCTTTCCGAAATGACCATGGACAGCGTCATCAGCAATGC
>JBBKXP010000133.1:0-8851 GCA_037969545.1 Paracoccaceae bacterium
GACAAAGGCAGCGGCGCCGCCGCGCCGCAGCCGGACCAGCACATGCGCCGTTCCGTCACTGTCGTTGACGGTCATGCCCGCGGTTTCGATCAGCAGCGGCCCGGCAAGATCGACCACCATCCGCGACCAGCCGGGGCGCAAGGCGCCAAAGCGCAGATCGCTGGCCAGATCGCTGTTCAGCAGTCCCGCCCGGGTCGCGCCGCGCCAGTCAACTTCGCGGAAATCCAGCACCAGACGACGCGGATCGTCCAGGGTGAACACCCGGAACGGGATCGGTTGCGACAGATGCAGATCAACCTCAAGCGCGCCAGAATTGTCGCGCACCTGGCTTTGCGCCACGTCCAGTTGCGCCAGACCGCTGAAGTCCTGCGCCCGCACCGGTGCAAAGATACCCAGACCCAAGGCGACAATCAGCGACCCCGGCAGCATTCTGAAAGCTAACTTCAAACCACCGCGCCCGCCCTGCGCACAGTCATCACAATCGGGCATCACAATCGGGGGATTGTCGGACCCTCGGGTTGAATCTATCACGCGCTGCCCTCTATTCTTGGGGTGCTGTTTGCCTGCTGCGGACCGGTCCCGTCAATGCACGTTTTGCCGATCGGCGGCATCGGGTCTTGGCAGCGGACCTGCTTTGTGATCATACCGCAGCAGACCCGAAACCGGAGACTGACCATGTTGCGCCTTGCCCTCGCCCTGATGATCGGCCTCATGACACCTGCCCTTGCCCAGGACATCACGCAGATGACCGACGCAGAGCGTTCAGCGTTTCAGGCGGAGGTGCGTGCCTATCTGATCGAAAATCCCGAGGTCCTGATGGAAGCCATCGGGATTCTCGACGAACGGCGCGCAGCGGCTGAGGCGGCGGGCGATATCGCCTTGGCACAGGCCAATGCCGCGGCCTTGTTTAACGACGGCTATTCCTGGGTCGGTGGCAACCCTGACGGCGACGTAACGCTGGTCGAATTCATGGATTACCGCTGTGGATACTGCCGCAAGGCGCATGACGAAGTCGCATCACTGATCGAGTCCGACGGCAATATCCGCTTTATCGTCAAGGAGTTCCCGATCCTTGGCGAACAGTCGACGCTGTCGTCGCAGTTTGCCGTCGCGGTCAAGCAACTGCATGGCGATGACACCTATTTCCAGATTCACGAGGCATTGATGACAATGCGCCAGGACGCGACCGCAGACAGCCTTGGCAGACTGGCGCAGGCGTTCGGGCTGGAACCCGAGCCGATCTTGGCGCAGATGGCTGGCCCCGAGGTGGCCGCCGTCATCGCCCAGAACCACGCCCTTGGGCAGACCATGCAGATCAGTGGCACCCCAACCTTCGTGCTGAACGATCAGATGGTGCGCGGCTACGTGCCGCTGGCCCAGATGCAGCAGATCGTTGCCGAAATCCGCAGTGACTGACCGGCCTCGGCGCAGATGTGTTCGCCCATCAGGGTGACTCATGGTAAGATCGGGCTAGTTCCAGAACGAAGCCGCCAATCAAGGAGTTCACTGCCATGCCGACACGCCGCACCATCCTGCAAGCCGGGGCCGCATTCGGGGCGATCACCGTCCTGCCCTTTGCCGCCCGCGCGGAAGCGCACGCCAGCGACACCTTTGCTACGGACACTGGCGAAATCATCGTCACGCCGATCGAACACGCGTCCTTTGTGATGCAGACTCCGGCCGGCGTCATCTATGTCGATCCGGTAGGCGAGGCATCGCTTTACGCTGACCTGCCCGCTCCTGACCTGATCCTTGTCACGCACGAACATGGCGACCATTTCAACGCTGACACGCTGTCGGCTCTGGTCGGCGACACCACCCAGTTAATAACCAATCCAGCCGTTTTCGACATGCTGCCGACGGGGCTTCAGGCCCGCACGACGGCCGTTGCCAACGGTGAAAGCGCGACCTTTGCTGCCGCGACAATCGACGCGATACCGGCCTACAACATGACCGAGGACCGCAAGCAGTTTCACCCCGAGGGGCGCGACAACGGCTATGTCGTGACCATCGACGGCATGCGCACCTACATCTCTGGCGATACAGAAGATATCCCCGAAATGCGCGCCCTCACCGACATCACCCTGGCCTTTGTCTGCATGAATTTGCCGTTCACGATGGACTCTGCCGCCGCCGCAGACGCAGTGCGCGCTTTCGCTCCGACCTATGTCTATCCGTATCACTACCGTGGCCGCGACGATGGCAGCCAGGACCCCGTCGAATTTGCCGGCCTTGTCGGCGACGTGTCGGACGTCAAGATGGGCAACTGGTACAGCTAGGTCAGTCCCGACGACGCATCCCACCAGTTTTGGTGGCGCAAAGGAGGATCAAGCGCTGCCTGCGGGTCGTCGGTGAAACTTGCAAGCCGCTCGCCCGCTTTGGGCGGGGTGAGCGGCTTTTGAAAGTTGCGCGACTGACGGGATGCGTTCGGGTTTGCCAGGCGTGGAAGGACGACGATCATAGCAGAGGTGTTTGTGGTTCCGGACACCCAAGGCAGCCTTGCGTGATCCGGGGCCCGAAACGAACCGTCATCAGGCCGCCCGTGGCCGGATCCGATGGTCAGCATCATCGAACAGATAGGCTTGTCCCGGATCGAAGCCCAACCGAACCTCTGCACCGACCTCTGTCTGATTCTGTCCGAAAAGTCTGACCGTCAGCGTTTCGTCCGCCGCAGTGTGCACCAGCAGATTTGTGTCGCCGCCCAGCCGTTCGACATGGGTGACCACCCCGGCGATCTGGCCATCGCCAGAGAGACCAAGATGTTCAGGTCGGATTCCGATCGTCTGACCGGCAGCAAGCCCCGGCACGGACCGGGTCAGAAAGTTCATTGACGGCGACCCGATGAACCCGGCAACAAACCGGTTGGCGGGGTCGTTATACAGTTCCATCGGGGTGCCGATCTGTTCGATCCGCCCCTGGCGCAGCACGACGATCCGGTCAGCCAGCGTCATTGCCTCGGTCTGGTCGTGGGTCACATAGATCATCGAAGCACTCAACTTGCGGTGCAGGTCGGCAATCTCGATCCGGGTGTTTATCCGCAAGGCGGCATCGAGATTGGACAGCGGTTCATCGAACAAAAACAGCTTGGGTTCGCGCACGATGGCACGGCCGAGGGCGACACGCTGGCGTTGGCCGCCCGACAGATCGGAGGGGCGGCGGTCGACATAGGCATCCAGCGCCAGCATGCTGACCGCCTTGTCCACCCGCGCGTCGATCACCGCCTTGGGCTGCTTTTCCTGTTTCAGCCCCAGCACCATGTTGTCGCGCACGCTGAGGTGAGGATAAAGCGCATAAGACTGGAAAACCATGGCGATGCCCCGCTTGGCGGGCGGCACGTTGTTGACGATATCGCCACCGATCGACACCGTTCCCGCGGTCGCATCCTCGAGCCCGGCGATCACCCGCAGCAAAGTCGACTTTCCGCATCCCGAGGGACCAACAAAGACGACGAATTCACCATCTTCCACCGTCAGGTTGATGTCGGTCAACACCGCGACCTTACCGAACGACTTGGCGACGTTTTCCAGCTTCAGTGCGGTCATTCCATTTCTCCCAACGTGACGGGTTTGCCGGTGCGGATACTTTCATCGGCGGCCAGACAGATGCGCAGCGACTGCACCGCATCGGCCATGTGGCGGGTCAGGTCGATATCTTCGGTGATGGCGCGGATCATGTAGGCCTGTTCGGCATTGCAAAGCTGCTGGTGGCCGGGTTCGTCCGGCATCGCGATGCTGCGGTCGCCGTCGCGACGGTGGACAAGGATGGCACCGACTTTGGTGTGTCCATCCACATCGTCGGACGCGCCCTTGTTGCCATCGCTGATCGACACCGCACCATTGGGCGACACCACGTCTTTGACGAAGAACGCGGTTTCCGACATCATCGGACCCCAGCCGGCCTCGTACCAACCGACCGAGCCGTCGGCGAATGCCACCTGAAACTGTCCGTAGTTGTACATGTCCGGTGCGATTTCGTCCGACAGGCGCAGCCCCATGCCGTTGACCCAGAGCGGTTTGGCATCGGTGATCTGGCACATCACATCGACGTAATGCACGCCGCAATCGACAATAGGGCTGGTGGTTTGCATCAGCGCCTTGTGGGTGTCCCATGTCGGGCCGTCGGATTGCTGATTGAGGTTCATCCTGAAAACGAATGGCCCGCCCAAAGCCCGCGCCTCGGCCACCAGGGTTTGCCAACTGGGGTGATGGCGCAGGATATAGCCGACGACCAGCTTGCGGTTCAGCCGCTTGGCCGTCGCCACGATCCGTTCCGCATCGGCCACCGTCGTCGCCAGCGGTTTTTCGATGAATACATCCGCTCCCGACTCCATTGCGGCAATGGCATAGTCGGCGTGGCTGTCCGAATAGGTGGCGATGCAGACCAGATCAGGCTTCAGCGCCAAGCCTTCGGTGAAGGTCCGCAAGAGAGGATACCCCGTCAGTTCGACCGGCAGATCGACCGTCGACCGGTTGACCAGCCCGACAACCTCGGCCTCCGGATGCGCGTGATAGGCCAGCGCGTGACTGCGACCCATGTTGCCCAGACCGGCGATCAGAACCTTCATTTCACTGCTCCCGATGTAATGCCCCGGATCAACTGGCGCGAAAAGATGACGTACAGCCCCATCACCGGCAGGATCGCCAGCGACAGTGCCGACAGCACTGCGTTCCAGTCGGTCACGAACTGGCCGATGAACACCTGCGACCCCAGCGTCAGCGTCTTGACGTGTTCCGCCGGGGCCAGGATCAGCGGAAACCACAGGTCGTTCCAGATCGGGATCATGTTGAACACCGCCACCGTCGCCATCGCAGGTCGGACCAGCGGCAGGACCAGCCGGAAAAAGATGCGGTATTCGCTTAACCCGTCGATCCGGCCTGCATTTTTCAGATCGTCACTGACCTGGCGCATGAATTCGGACAGGATAAAGACGGCCAGCGGCAACCCCTGCGCGGTATAAACGAGGATCAGCGCCCAAAGCGTATTCACCAGACCGGTCTGCACCATCATTTCAAGGATGGCGACAGTGCCGATCCGGATCGGGATCATGATCCCCAAGGCCAGATACAGCCCCATGAGCGTGTTGCCCTTGAACCGGTATTCGGCCAGCGCAAATGCCGCCATTGCCCCAAACAGCAGGATAAAGAAGAGCGATCCGACAGTGACGATCATCGAGTTCTGGAAGTAGAGAAAAAAGTCACCCTGTTTCAGCACAGTCTGATAGCCGATCAACGAAAAACTGTCGGCATTGGGCAAGGACAGCGGCTCGCTGAAAATCGCCCGGCGGGATTTGAAGCTGTTGATGACGATCACAAAGACCGGGAATAGTGCGATCAGCATATAAAGGATCAGTGCGCCATGCGCGGCAGCACTGTTCAGGCGGGATTGGCGGGCGGCTGGCATGGTCTGTCCCCTAAAACTGATAGCGGCGCATCCGGCTTTGGATGCCGAACAGATAGAGACAGACCCCGATCAGGATGATCACAAACATCGCCGAGGCGATGGTCGACCCCATGTGTGGATCGCCCAGTTGCAACTGGAATCCAAAGAACGTGCGGTAAAGAAATGTGCCAAGGATATCGGTCGCAAAGTTCGGCCCGGCCAGCGCGCCCTGGGCCGCATAAATCAGATCGAAGGCGTTGAAATTCGCAACAAACGTCAGGATCGAGATGATCCCGATGCTGGGCAGGATCAGCGGCAGCTTGATCTTCCAGAACGCCGACCAGCCGGTGATCCCGTCAACTTCGGCCGCCTCGAGGATTTCGTCGGGGATAGACAACAGCGCAGCGTAGATCAGCATCATCGGGATGCCGACGAATTGCCAGACCGACACCAGCGACAGGGTGGTCAGGGCATATTCCTGTTTGCCCAGCCAGGGGGCGTAGAGCGATTTCAGCCCGACAGCATCCAGCATCCCCGGCGCGATGCCCCAGATCGGCGACAGGATCAGTTTCCACGCGAAACCGACAATGACGAAGGACAGGATCGTCGGGATGAAGATAGCCGAGCGGTAAAAGCCCGCGAACCGCAGTTTCGGATGGCTGAGGATCGCCGCCAGCGCCACCCCGATCGGGTTCTGCACCAGCATGTGGACGACAAAAAACCAGAAATTGTTGCCCAGCGCGTTCCAGAACTGATTGGACCAGATCGCATCGCCGAACAGAGTACGGAAATTCTGCAATCCGACGAATACGCGGGCCTGATCGACCTCGGTATACAGCGACAGACGCAAGGTGTTGAACAGCGGGTAGATCATCACGGCGGTATAGACCAGCACCGCAGGAGCCAGAAAAACTGCGATATGCCACCTGATACGACGCGGCGGGTGCTGCTGTGTCATGATGAACCTGCAGGTGATGTGAATGTGGGTCGGTGGGCCGGAACCGCGCCCCGAAGGATTTCTCCGGGGCGCGCGATGGTGCCTATTGCTGCGGTGCGTACCAGCTCGCCAGACCGGTCTGCAGGCGGGCACCTGCATCTTCCGGCGTTTCCTCGCCCTTGATCACCTGCGCCGAGGCGTTCCAGGTTTCGTTCTCAAGGTTCGGGGTGCCGCGCGACAGGATCTGATAGGTCGACCGGATCGAGCTTTCACACTTGCCACGCCAGGAAATGAACTCTTGTGCCAGAGGGTCCGCCAGTTCGACTGGGGTCGACGACAGCGGGAAGAAGCCCGGCAAAGCGTTGGCGTACAGCGTCGCAAATTCCGCCGAGCCGACCCAGTTCAGGAATGCCGTCGCCTCGTCCGGATGGGCGGTGGCGGCGTTCATACCGATACCGATGTCGGTGTGGTCCGAGATATAGCAGGTGTCGCCCGCGTTCTGGACCGGCGGATAAAAGGCGCCCATCTCGAACTCGGCCAGCCCGTTGAAACCGGAAACTTCCCACGACCCGGCTGGATAGATCGCCGCACGGCCAAGGGTGAACAGGTTCTGGCTGTCGGGATAGGTCTGCGCCTCGAAACCGTCGCCCAGATAATCGCCCCATTTGGCCAGTTGGCGGAACGGCGCGACCCAATCTTCGTCGGTCAGCTTTTGCGTACCGGCGATCAGCGCCAGACGGCCCTCTTCGCCGTGCCAGTAGTTGGGGCCGATGTTGTTATAGCCCATGGTCGCCGCTTCCCACTGGTCGTTGGTGCCCATCGCCATCGGGATATAGGTGCCGTCGGCCTTGATCGCGTCGAGGACGGCAAAGAACTCTGCCTCGGTCGTCGGCACTTCGAGGCCCAGTTCGGCGAACGCGTCCTTGTTGTAGATGAAGCCGTGAATGACTGAGGCCATCGGGACGCAGAACTGGGTCGCGCCATCGTCGGTGCTCCAGCCCGATTTCGCCACATCGGAAAAATTGGCCATGCCTTCGATGTTGGTTATGTCGGCCAGCTTGCCGCCGTCATAGAGCGCCAGAGACGCATCGAATGGGCGGCAGGTGATGATATCCCCGGCCGACCCGGCATCCAGTTTCGAGTTCAGCACGGCGTTGTATTCGGCCGGGGCCGAGGGGGTGAAATTCACCTTGATGCCGGGGTGGCTGGCCTCGAACGCCGGGATGATCGTGTCCTGCCAGATCGCAAGGTCGTCGTTGCGCCAGCTTTCGATGGTCAGCGTGACATCCTGCGCCATTGCGGCGGTGCCGCTCAGCAGCGTCGTCGCCAGAAACAGATGGCGGAGTTTCAGTTTGGTCATGGTCGTCTCCCTGTTGAAAATAGTCCCGATTTACGTCATTGATCGGAAAGCCTGCAGACAGGCCCCCAGATGTCCCTTGTGATCTTGCAGCAGCACTCTGGCGCGGGATTTGGAACATCCCGCCGCCGTCAGGATCGCCAGTTTGGTGTTGCCGGCCGCTGCCCTTATCGCTGCTGTCGCCGCATCGGCGGAAACGCCGGCAATCGTGGCAACGATACCGCCCGCGCGGTTGCGCAGCTTGGCGTTGTCTGCCGCAAGGTTGACCATCATCCCGTCGTGCACATGACCCAGCATCACCCCGGCCATCGTCGACAACATGTTCAGCGCCACTTTTTGGGCGCTGCCCGCGCCCAGACGGGTTGATCCGGCCAGCACCTCGGGCGGGGTCGGCAAGCAGATTGCGATATCCGCCAGATCCAGCAGGGGCGTCCCCGCGTTGTTGGCAATCGAGACAACGCCCACGGCATTTTCTGCGGCCAATTGCGCGACCGCGCATGGGTATGGCGTCGTGCCACTGGCGCTGAGCGCGATGACAAGGTCGTGTGGCGCCAGTGACGCGGCAATCGCCGCCGCGGCGGCCGTGTCGTCTTCGGTATCGCCGGGCATCACCGCATCGACGGGCACGCCGCCAGCCATGCAAACCCGTATCTGACGCTGCGAAATGCCGAAGGTGCCCGGCAATTCGGCGGCATCTGCCAGGGCCATGAGACCCGAACTACCCGCCGCGACGTAGACAAGCGTGCCGCCATTCGTAATTGTTTCAGCCATGCGTGCTGCAGCGCGTTCGATCTGCGGCAAGGCCGCCCGTACCGCACTGACGGCGGCGATCTGGCCAGCCAGAAGTGCCTCGAGCGCCGCCGCAACCGACATCGCGTCAATGCGCGGGCCATGGTCGGCAAGCATTTCGGTTTGCGGCAGAAACATGCGAATCCCCTGTTCCCTAAAACAATACCTTTTAGATACCTTTTGTCCAGCCGAAATTTGAAAACTGTAAAGCACCTCGTTCTTCGGCGTTAATGGCGGCGTGCAGGGCGTTATGGGCTTTCCAACACAATCAAAGGTATTGTAAAGGTATTATATGATCGACTCGGGCGACATCATCCTGATTGGCGTTGACGGTGGCGGCACCGGCTGTCGCGCAGCTGTCGCCGACGCAAACCAGACGGTTCTGGCGC
>JBBKXP010000134.1:0-4178 GCA_037969545.1 Paracoccaceae bacterium
CAACGCGCCTTGCGCCACTTGCTTTGGGCCCATCATGAGCTTCAACCCCTATATCGATAAGGAAATTGAATCAGCCGGAAGGCCCCAAATCAACAAGAGTTTTTCAACGGAATACGCCCAAATTGCCAGATGCAGCGCTTTGCACGAAGGTCCGAAGAAGATTCGAAGCGGTCAAGGTGGTCTCTTGCGTCCGCCCCGTGAGGGATTGGAAGATTTTTATAATATTTGCAAATAATTACGGTCGCTCGTGTTCGCTTCGCGTTCTCCTAGCGTGTCGCTCTTGTTTCGGCTCATAAAGTCGAGATGGCGCCGTCCTTGCAACAGCGAGCTTCTTCAGTCTGACGGCTCTGGTCCACAGACGCTCACCGACCTACGGGCCAGTTTTCCGGTCGCCAGCACCATGAACGTCCTCTCCCTGACCGCCTGGGCGGACAAACTGCAGCGAGATCGGCGTCCTAGTCGTCAAGTAGTTTAGCGGGGCGGTGGAGGTCTCGCTCGACACCGATATCCCGACCGCGAAACAACTTTCGAGCCCGGGCAACTTCATGAACAATGGGCCGACCGCAGCGGCTGTCGCCTACGATTGTTCGTTGGTGTTCATTGAGACTGACCATTGACGGTCGCTAAGCGCATTCACCCCATTTGCTCATATCGGGCGAAGACCTCACCAGTGCCGTCGCGGTTGATCAGAAACACCTCGTAGGCTTCACGCTCATCTTCCGGCCCCATCCCGGGTGATCCATAGGGCATTCCGGGCACGGCAAGCCCGATGGCATCAGGGCGCTCATCGAGCAGGCGGCGGATCTCTGTGGCAGGGACGTGCCCTTCGAGCACATAGCCATCGACCATGCCGGTATGGCAGGAGATCATCCGCTGCGGGACGCCGACTTCGGATTTGTAGGTCATCAGAAGCGTGCCATAGCGCTCTTCGTCGGTGACGCTGAAACCCTCTTGGCGCAGGTAGGCGACCCAGGCGTTGCAGCATTCGCATCCGGTTCCCTTGACGACATGAATGGCAGCAGCCTGAGCCCATCCCGGCGCAGCAGCGACAGCAAGGAGGGCAATGCTCGACGACATTAGGGATCTGCGGGAAAGTTTGAATTTTTGGGGCATTTCTTCTTCCTGTTCCAGATTTTTAGCTGTTCTGTGTATCGGTCACGTTGAATCCATCGCTCTGCGGACCTTCGGCACCGCGAAACGCCGGTCCTCATGATAGTCGATGATGCTGGCGAAACCACCGTCCTGCCGGAACAGGAAAATCCCGGCCGTGTGGTTCATGGTGTAATCGCCATCGCGCGGCAGCTTTTCAAACCGCGCGCGGAAGCCCGAAGCCGCGCGTTCGATCTCGTCCAGAGTGCCCGTCAGGCCGACGATGCGAGGATCGAAATATGTCAGGTAGTCGCCCAGCACCTCTGACGTGTCACGTTCGGGATCGACGGTAATCATCGCCACATTCAGTTGATTGGCATCGGTGCCAAGCTCTTCCAGCCAGTCAGAGATATCGCTCAGCGTGGTCGGGCAGACATCCGGGCACCAGGTGAAACCGAAGAACACCATCGTCGCGCGCCCGATCCAGTCCGAGGGACGCACCGTGTTGCCGCTTTGGTCGGTCAGCGTGAACGACATGTCTGCAATGGGCAGGGGCAACGGACCCGCTCCCGACCGCGTGCGGTTACGGGTTTTCCACCAACCAAGGCCGAGTGTGAACGCCATAGCGCCCGCCACGCCGCCAAGGCCAAGGATCAATGCCCGGCGTGTTCGCAATCCGGCCCCTCCGCGCGAATTGACAGCACGTCGACAGTGATCGTGATCTCGCCGACGTTCTGGAACGTCAGTGTCACAGGGAAACTGTCGTCTTCCTTCAGCGCCTCTGTCAGACCCATCAGCATCCCGTGATAGCCACCCGGCGCCAGTTGAACGGATTGCCCCGCGGGAACCGGAATCGACATGGCGTGCGGCATCGATGCGATGCCATCGTTAACCACGGTCTCGTGCAGCATGGGCATGCCGGCCGCCGGGGTCGCGATCCCGAGGAGGGCGTCGTCGGAACTGCCGGTATTGGTGATCTCGACATAGAAGACCCCGGGGCGGCCGGCGCCGATGGTGGCGCGGGACCAGGCGTTTTCGATGGTCAGATTATCTGCTTTGACCGTCTCGCAGGCCAGGGTGGGCGACGCCGCCAATAGAATGAATGTGGTGAGGATCAGGGTTTTCATGGGATTCACAATCTCGATTGCAGATCGGCAAGAATATCAGAGGCGGGGGTCCCGTAGGTGAACTGGCGCAGCCAGTCGCCGTCCGGAGCGATCATGTAGAGCGCGGGACTGTGGGACATGGAATAGCCATCCGGGGCTGTCGCATCGTCCTCTCGTTCGAAATAGATGTGGAAACTGTCGGCCGCCGCGCGCGTCTGTGCGCCGTCCCCGGCGAGTCCGATGATGGACGGATGGAAGGCCGCTGTGAATTCGGCAAGGCCAAGCGCCCGGTCCCGCTCTGGATCGACGGAGATGAACAAGGGTTGCACCCGTGCGGACTGAGCGCCCAGATCGTCCATGACCTGCGCGACTTCGGCAAGGGTTGTCGGGCACACGTCCGGGCAATTGGTGAAGCCGAAGAATACCAGAAGATGCTTGCCCGCGAAATCGGCAGGCGTCCGAATGCGCCCTTGTGTATCCGGAAGGGTGAAGGTCGGGCGGAACGGCGCTTCAGCGACGCCCGTTGCCGCGCGGTTGCCCGTGAACTGCCAGGCCCCAAAGGCCACCGAGGCCAGCGCGGCGGCAGCCCAGAGGATTTTCTGCAAAGATGTCAGTCGCATCCGATCACGCATTCAAAGATTCTCCCTCTGCCTAAACCCTCTAGCGGCTCTAGCTTCAAGCCCATCATTTCGAAATCACGAAAGAATGAGCCTCTCGGGCGCGCAAATTGGGACAACGAAAATTACGGTCTCCCTGTGGACGCACGGGCCGGTTTCTGGTGCCGGTCGACCGCCCCATGAGTCCGAGACAGCCGACCACCCGCTTATATCTTGATCAGTGCCGCCGTCGCGTACATGAAGGCGATCCCGCCCAGAAACCCGCCAAGGACAGCGGGCAACATCAACGCTGCCTGGCGGTCGGCGTTCTGACGTACAAGGTAGGCGCTGACTTCGACCATGACTTGCAAAATGGCACCCGCTCCGACAGCGAGTGCCAGTGCCGACCATTGCGGTGCGTAGGCAAGGCTGCCTGCCCACATTCCAAGGATGGCCGGGCCACCGGCGAGCAGGGTCAGGGTCGCGAACGTCCAGAGCGTTGGCCGGGCCCGAAGCATCGGGGCGGCGATGCCGATGCCCTCGGTCACATTGTGCAGGGCAAAGCCGAGGACGAGGAAGGTGCCAAGCCCGGCCGACCCGGCGGCGAATGCACCGCCGATCGCCAGCCCTTCGCCGAAGTTGTGAAGCCCGATGCCGAGGGCAATGTAGAACGCCAGCGCGATGCCTTCCGGGTTACCGCGCCAGCGCCCGATTGCCATCAGCAAGAGAAAGCTTGCCAGCGCCGCCAGCCAGACCATGGCAGAGCCCTGGAATATCGCGGCCGCGTCTGCCGATAGCTCCAGCGCCTCGGAGGTCATGTCGATCAACAGGAACGCCAGTAACCCGACCGTCAGTGCCAGCAGAAAGTTCATCCCGCTTCGCCCGACGCCCTTCATGGCCGGGTAGAACATCAGGCCAAGCGCCACCGGCAATAGGCCGACGATCGCCCCGATCACCGACTGGAGCCGAAATTGCCCCCAGGTGGCACTTGGCGTCGAAACTGCGACCCCGATCTCGTGCCCGAAGGTCGCGCCGGTGTTGGACAGCAGATTGACATGATGGGCCTCGCCAAGAACCCACGGATAGGGAATTCGCAGCCAGACCGCATCGCCGCGGGCAATCGGCCCCGCCGGTTCCTGCGTGAAGGTCCAGTAGGCATCATCCACGGCGACCTGCGCGACCACCATTGCTTCCGATCCGCCGGCGCGCACCCTGAGCGATATCCCCGACCCGTCGAGGATCGTCCGCTCGACGGTCAGCGCCTCGACCGGGGGGGCGCCGTTGTTGAAGCCGCGCAGGGGATCGAGCGAGGCGATCCAGACAAAGGCACCCAGCATGACGGCCAGCGGCATGAGGACAAGAAGCAGTCGGGTCATCGGCGGGCGGC
>JBBKXP010000135.1:0-8406 GCA_037969545.1 Paracoccaceae bacterium
GATCCTGATCGCCCACATCCGGCGGCTAACGAGGCATCTCGCAAGATCATGAAATCACTCGCCCCATTTTGAATCGGACACTGACAGTGCCGTCTCAGGAAACCGTGCCCCAGCCCACGCGACACTGCTTGAGCGATTTCCGATGGGCCGGATGGAGCCGTCGGTTCACGATCGGAAACGGCCAGTATCAAATTTGGTGAGAGCGGCCTGGAATTCAGCAACCTATAACCAACTTCTATCGACGCATCTCGAGCTGAAATCGGTAGCGGTCCGACCGAAATCTGAGGTCGACGAACTCGACCGGTTTGTCCTCGGTGTCGAAGGAGAGCCGACGCGCGATCAGGAGGGGGAATCCTTCGTTGACATCGAGGATCCCCGCCTGGAACGAGTCTGCGGACGCGGCCTCTATGTACTCCTGGGCCCGTCCGACCGAGACCCCACACGTTGTTTTGAGCCAGCCATAAAGTGATCCGGTTTCGAGTTCCTCAGCGGTTGGCGGGGGATGTCGTCGGAACAGGCGGGGTGCCAGCCACGACAGCGCGAGCCCAATTGGCTCGCCGTCGGCAAGCAGGACGCGATGCGACAGGAACACCTTCGTGCCGCGCCTGACCTCCAGCGCCTCCGCCACGCTTGCGATGGCAGCTTCCCGACCAACCTTCAGTATACGGTATGCAGGCCGCAGGCCACGGCGACGCATGTCCTCTGAAAACCCCGACATTTGTTCAGCCGGCTGATCGATCCGTTTTCGTACGACAATCGAGCCGCGGCCGGAGCGGCGGACGATATGGCCACGGGTCTCAAGGTCGTTCAGAGCGCTTCGCGATGTCGCCCTGCTTACACCGAACTGGCGGTTCAGTTCGGCCTCGGAGGGCAGGGTGTCGCCGGGTCCGAATACTCCTGTTTCGATCGCGTGTCGCAGGCGCTTTGCGATCTGAAACCACATCGGCGTCGGTCCGTCCGGTTCCAGGGGCTGCTGCCAATCATCCATGATAACGTCCGAACGTCATAACATTTGCTTTACTATCTCGAATCAGTCAACGTCGTCAGTATTGCGCACTACGGGACCACGATGTCGAACGCGGTGCGAGAGCCGGGATCGAATATTATCCCGCGACCAATGAAGCAACCAGCCATCGCTGCACGGTGGCCACCGATAAAATCGTTATGGAGGTTCCATGAAGTTCATTGTCGCTACCACAGCACTTGTCGTCTCTTGCGCATCCGGTGCCTCCGCGCAGGAGACGATGCCAATCTCCGGCAAGACCTGCGAGGAACTGCTGGTACAGTACGAAGGTCTTCCTTTTACCGACGTACTTCCCTTGGAGGCCGGGCCGATCGAAGTGGACGGTTCGACCGACGATATCGTGATCGGGTTCTCCCAGACGGGCTTCAACCACCCCTGGCGGATCGCGATGTTGGAAGCGGCGCAGGCCGAGGCCTGCCGTCATCCCAACGTCAGTATCATAGTGTTTGACGGGAACGTCGACGTTGCCAAACAGTCAAACGACGTGCGTGACCTGATTGCCGGTGGCGTCAATGCCGTCCTGCTGAGCCCGGTCGAATCCGCCGCGCTGATGCCGGCGGCCCGCGCCGTCATGAAAGACGGTATCCCGCTTATCGTGATGGATCGCGACGTGCCGACAGAAAAGACCCTGTTCATCGGGCAAAGCAACGTCACCATGGGTGAGCGAGTTGCCGAGGTCATGGCCGAGGATCTTGAGGGCAGCGGCAAAATCGTGGTCATCACCGGGCTGCAGGGGTCATCGCCTGCGGTTGACCGCGACCAAGGCATGAAGAATGTAATCGCAGGACATCCGGACATCGAGGTTCTTGCCGTGGGCGACGGCGAATGGATCCGCGAACCGGCCGTTGCAATCATGGAGGATTTCCTGACCGCGTTCCCAGAAATCAACGCGGTCTTCTCGCATGCCGAGGAATCCTCATGGGGCGCGCAGCTTGCCATCGCGCGGGCTGGCCGCTGCGATGACGGCATCCGGCATTACACCTTCGACGGCTCCAATGCCGGTTTCAAATCGGTGCGTGACGGAACGTTCCGTGCGGACGGCAACTATACCCCGTTCATTGGCGATATCGGCATGCGGGCTGCGCTTTACACCCTCATGGGCATGGAAGTGCCTGGTGCCGAGTCCTACGGTCAACCCGGCGTTCAGTTGGCGCTGCCCGACTCGCCCACGGTGACCGAGGCCAATGCTGAGGAATGGATCGGCCGCGGCTGGGGCGATTTCGAGCCGACGCTCGATCCGTGCAAGTGAGCGATCGGGCCCTCCGGCAATCGGTCGGGGGTCCGACGTCGCTACTGTCTCATGACTGACATCCTCCTCCGGGCGACGGGCCTGACCAAGAGTTTTGGCCAGAACGTCGTCCTGAGCGATGTTGACCTGGTGGTGGGGCGTGGCCAGGTCCACGCGATCGTGGGAGAGAACGGTGCTGGAAAATCGACCCTGATCAAGATACTCGGAGGCGTGCACCGCGCCGACGGCGGCTCCCTCGCGCTCGATGGACGCGAAGTGGTTCTGAATTCACCGCAAGCTGCGCTGGAAAACGGGATCGTCGTCATTCATCAGGAGCTGTCGCTCGCGCCGCATCTTTCGACGGTCGAGAATATCTTCCTGGGTCATTTCCTGCATAACGCGCTCGGCATGCTGGACCACCGGAGGATGCGCAAGCGCACCGCTGAACTGCTGCAGAGACTGTCTATCGAGATCGACCCGGAGATTCCGGTTGGCCGTCTCAGCATCGCGCAGCAACAGATGATCGAGATCGCCAAAGCGATCTCTGTCGAGGCGAAGATCCTTATCCTCGACGAGCCCACCGCTGTCCTCGACGCCAACCGCGTCGACACGCTTTTCGAGTTGATCCAGCGGCTCAAGGAGCAGGGCATCGCAGTCATCTTCATCTCGCACCATCTGGAAGAAATTTTCCGCATCGCGGACAGCGTCACCGTCCTCAGGGATGGCACGAAAACAGGTTCCAGTTCGGTCTCCGAGATAGATCAGGAGTGGCTTGTCTCGCGCATGATCGGACGGCAGTTCGCAACCCACACCAGCAAGAAGCGACAATTTGGTGCGGTGGCGCTGGAACTCGAAGCACTGTCGAGCAATGGCGCGTTCGAGCAGGTCTCGCTGAAAGTCCGTGAAGGCGAGATTGTAGGTCTTGCCGGATTGATCGGCGCGGGCCGGACAGAGGTCGCGCAGGCGATTTTCGGGGTGCGACCGCACAGCAGTGGGACGATGCGTCTTTACGGCGAGACGGTCCGCCTCTCCGGGCCGCGGGCGGCCACCCGCCGGGGGATCGCCTATGTCAGCGAGGATCGAAAGGCCTTTGGCCTGCTCCCGAACCGTCCTGTGCGAGAAAACATGACGATCGCCAACCTCCCGCGGTTCCAGTCGTTCGGGCTTTTGCGCCTAGGTCGCGAGCGGGACTTTGTGCGCAAGCAGATCAAGCACCTTGATATTCGCCTGCCGGGCATGAATGTGGAAATCACTACCCTGAGCGGCGGCAACCAGCAGAAGGCGCTTCTGGGACGGGCTCTCGCGTTACAACCAAGAGTACTGCTCTTTGATGAGCCCACCCGCGGCGTCGATGTCGGCGCCAAGCGCGAGATCTACCGTTTCATCGAAGGCCTTGCCGAGGAGGGCACTGCAATTGTCGTAATATCTTCCGAAATGGAAGAGGTCATCAGGCTGTCAGATCGCATTATTGTCATGCGGAGCGGCCGGGTTGCGGCCGACATCCCGCGCGCGGACGCCTCGGAAGAGACCATCATGCGGGCCGCATCCCTGAACTAGATACCCACAGAGAAAAAAGAAATGTCAGCAGAGACTTCTACATCTTCCTCTGGCCGGGACGGCCTTGGTGACACAGGTCGCAGGCGTGCCCTTGCCCTATTCCGGCGCACGGGCATTCTGGCTGCGCTCATCATCCTGGTCATCGTGTCGTCGTTCCTGAATGACCGATTCCTAAGCGTTCCGAACCTGCTGAACGTTCTGCGGCAGGTGTCGATTGTGGGTATTCTTGCAGTAGGGATGACCTTCGTGATCCTGACGAAAGGAATAGACCTGTCGATGGGGTCTATCCTCGGGGTTTCCGTCGTTCTGTTTGCTGGGATCCTGGATACCCAAAGCATGGCGGTGGCGATCCCGCTGGGCATTCTTGCGGCCATGGGGCTTGGCCTCGTGAATGGCATCGGGGTGGCCTATGCGGGCATTCCGCCCTTCATCATGACTTTGGGAATGCTGTCTTTCGCGAGAGGGCTGGCGTTCATCTATACGGGCGGGACGCCCATTCCGATCTTGAACGAAGCCTTTTATGACCTCGGCAACAGCTACACCTTCGGCGTTCCCAATCCGACCCTGATCTTGCTGGGCACCCTTCTTGTGAGCGGGTTTGTCCTCACGCAAACGCCGTTCGGCCGTTCAGTCTATGCCATCGGATCGAACGAGGAGGCCGCGCGCCTCTCCGGAGTTCCGGTCGGTATTTACAAGACAATCGTCTATGTCATCTCGGGCGGAGTGGCCGGCATCAGCGGGCTGGTTTACGCGTCACAGCTCAGCGTTGGCACGCCGATCGCCGGGCAGGCCTACGAACTCGACGCGATCGCAGCGGTCGTGGTGGGCGGCACCAGCCTCTTTGGCGGCAAGGGATCTGTGACGGGGACGCTCATCGGGACGCTGATAATCGGTGTGCTGGCCAACATCCTCAACATGACTGGGGTAGATCCTTTTGTTCAGCAACTTTTCAAGGGAGCGCTGATCGTGGTCGCGGTATTCATAATGGCGCGGTCGAGCAAAACATGATTCATCCGGACGAGAACTGCCGGTTCTCCGGCACCCCGACCATGGCGCAAGTGGAGCGCGCCCTTGATAGGTGCGACGCGATACGCGAGCGAGTTGAGACCTATTGTCATGGTGAAAGGCTGACGCGCTATTTGCGCGAACTCGCCGAAACGCCGGCACCATCAGGCGTATCGTCTTTGATGAGGACGCCGGTGCTGCGGGCTCTTCTCGAAAAAGACGGTGAACTGGATGGCGAAGGGCTCAGGTTAGATCCCGATTACGCTGGCACCGGTACGGCAACCTTGTCATGCGGCAAGGGTGCGCAATCGGGGCTGTGGTACATCGCCCATCTCGACAGCATCAGTTATCTCGTTCAGCCGGCTTTGCAGGGCCGCCACCCATTGGTACCCTACTGCTATCACCTTACCAAGGTCGGCGAACGTCAGGCAAAGGCGCTGCGGTACGAACTCGAGACCGGTACCTTTGTCACCTGTGCCGACGGGCGGCTTGTCTCCGATGCGGACGGTCCGTGGTTTGTCCCGGACGGGAATGTGGTCCTGCGGTCGGGGGACCGGGTTGTTCCCGTCGCGCCGTTCACAGCGCATAATGACGGTCTGCTCACCGGGCACTTCGACAATGCGGGGGGGGTCGCTGCGATGGCGGTGGCGGCGCCAGTCCTTGCGAGGCTCTCGGGAAGTGCATTTTTTGCCATGCCGGATGAAGAGGAGGGGCCTGCTGCCACCGGGAGCCAGTCGATGAGCCGGGGCGCCCTTCGGCTGATGGCAGCGGCACCCGCCCCGCGGCTGACTCTGGTCATCGACATGCAGCAAACTGCTGCCGAAGGGAATACCGGACCAAACGGCGCCGGAGTGCCAGGCTCCGGCGCAGTCCTGAGCGAATTTTCGAGTCTCGCGCGCGGAGCGGTGACGCCGCCGCATCTCTATGCCGCTGTCAGGGCCTTCACCGCCGGGTTGGCCACTTGTGGTGTGACGGTGAAAGAAACGTCAAACTACTACACGTCCCGGAGCGACGATGTCGCCGTGATGCAGCGCAGTTCCAAGATCGTCCTGCTAGGCTTCCCCGGAGCTGACCGCCATTTCGACAATGACGTGCCTTCGGCCCATATCGATGACTTCGTCAGTCTGTCGCGGGCGCTGGTTTACATGTCAGTGCTGTTTCAAGAGCTCGAAAGACCGGCAGCATGATCCAATTGGTGACCGTGGGATGGTTGACCACCGACGACATCGTCCTGGAGGACGGCACTTGCCATCTCGGTCGCCCCGGAGGCGGCGCGCTTTACTCGGCCATTGGTGCGGCAATCTGGAACGGTCCTGTCGGCATTCACGCCCCGGCCGGCGAGACACATGCAGTGGAAAGCCGAAGCGCGATCGCTGCATGGGGCCTCGATACCCAGGGAATCGCCGATGCCAAAGGCAACGGTCTCGAGTTGTGGCTCCTTCACGAAAGCGATGTCCACAAACAGCAAGTGCGAAAGCTCAGCTCGTCCGACCCGCTCGCTCTTGATGCGGCGCGAGGACCATTGCCCGCCAGCTACCGCGACGCGAAAGGCTTTCATATCGCCCCCCAAGGGCCCGCAAGCTCGATAGCAAACTCACGAAACCTGCGCGGGCCTGGGAGGGTCTTGACCATGGACATCCTGTCCGACGCGTTCATCGAAGCCGGGCGCTATGCCGACTTGGCGTTTCTGGGCAATCTTGACGCCTTCCTGCCAAGCGAGACCGAGATCCAGCGAATCTGGTCGCCCGCGCGTATCGAGGACTGGCTATCGCGGACTGCACGGTCGAGCGCGACCCATGTGGTGGGCAAGATCGGCTCGAAAGGATCGCTGCTGGCCGAGGCTGGATCGGGCCGATTGACGCATGTGCCCGGGTTGCCTGTCGAGGCAATCGACACCACCGGGGCCGGGGATGCTTATTGCGGCGGCTTTCTTGCCGGCCTGTCTGTGGGTCGTCCCCTCGTCGACTGCGGAGCGATGGGAACGGTTTCTGCCGCTTTTGTGGTCGAGGCGTGCGGTGCACTCGCGACACGGCGTCCGTCCGAGCAGGAAAGAGAAGACCGGCTCGCCACAGTAATGGCTGCCGTCACAGCCGTTTGATAAGAAAGGTGAAAATTGGAATGACTTCGTCGAGAACTATACTGCAAGATATATTTGCCTGCAAGAAACCGTTGATCGGCAATGTTCATCTGCCGCCTTTGCCGGGAACACCGCGCTACAACGGCAACTCGATTGCAGATCTAACGAAGATTGCCCTGGCAGATGTTCGCGCGTATGAGGACGGCGGTATGGACGGACTGATCCTCGAAAACCATGGCGACATTCCTTTCCTGAAGCCCAATAATATCGGTCCCGAGGTGATCGCCGCGATGACAGCGATTGTTCAGGCGATCTCGCAACGGACGGCGCTGCCGTTCGGGATAAACTTGCTGGCCAATCATGCCATCGGCGCTTTGGCGATTGCACACGCAACAGGTGCGCGCTTCGTCCGGGTCAATCAGTGGGTCAATGGCTATGTAGCCAACGAGGGCTTTGTCGAGGGACCGAGCGGCGGGGCGCTGAGGTTTCGGCGCGATATCGGTGCCGATGCGGTCGCGATCTTCGCAGATGTTCACGTTAAACACGGCGCTCACGCTATCACATCCGACAGGGGCGTTTCGGAACTGGCCCGAGATACTGAATTCTTCGATGCAGACGTCGCCATCGCGACGGGTAACCGTACCGGCGACACGATCCCCTCCTCCGAAATCGCTGAAATCCGGGAAGGAACCAGCTTGGAGTTGATTGGCGGCAGCGGCTTGACCGCCGAAAATGCACAGGGCCTCATGAGGCTGTTGGACGGAGCGATCGTTGGCTCCAGTCTTAAGGCAAGCGGCCATTGGTCTGGTTCCGTCGATCGCGCTAAGGTTGAAGAACTGGTGGCGAGTGTTGGCGAACTTCGCAGCCCCATTCGACTTTAAGTCCAGAGCGGGCATTCGATGCCCTTCCGCGGTCAAGGCGGCTCTGCCAGTGCAAATCTGTCGATCAGCACCGGATTCGTGAACCCGAAGATCTCGATGCTGTCCGCAATCTGCCTGAGGTGTTTCTTGGAATGAGTGCGGGCGTTCTTTGCCCAGGGGATCACGATTCCCGGTGAGACGTGTCCTATATTATTCGACATTGAACTTGGTTCCTTTAGCCAAGTGCCAGCACAATGGATGGCAACGGTTCCTGTTTCGCGCTCCCCAGGAGCACCTATTATGTCGGTGTTTTTCGCCTTACCCTTTCAAGGTATGGACTTTGGGACGCCCGGCCGGGGGTCGCGGCCCTCCGGGCAGCGACGCGCCGTTGCGGGGTGGTCGCCGTGCGAGAACTGTTCCTCCAACCATGCGATGCCTCGTTCCTCGAACGCCTTGGTCCGCCGGATTGCTGTCGGCACATCCCAGAAATTCTTGATACCGAGGTCAATTCACAGGCTCTTTCCGGGCCCCATTGCCGCCGTCAACTTTTCGACGATTTCATAGTCGCGTGCCTCGTCAAACCCCAGATTTGCAGCACCTCACTTCCCGAACCCGACCGTGGCCCCGTGAAGCCCCGTTGCGGTAATGCGCGGAG
>JBBKXP010000136.1:0-6708 GCA_037969545.1 Paracoccaceae bacterium
ATGCCGGGGCGCTGGATGTGACGTTCTTGCGCGCCGACGATCCGATCGTGGCCCGACTGGCCCGGGTGGGACTGCGGTTCGATTTGCCGGAACTGGTGTTGCCTGCCGGACCCGCCGCACCGGGAATGGATCCGGGGAAGCCACCGAAATTGCGTTGACACTGATTGTCTGGTGGGACTGGGATGTGCCCAAACGCAATCTGCATCGCTACATCATCAGGGCATGAACTATTCGAAATTGCGCGATTTTATACTGATTTGAGCCTTGCCAAGTGGCCATATCAGTAGCCGCGTTGCCGATCGACCAGATTGACAAACGGCAACCCGGCCTCGCCCCTGCGAATGTTTTCGGCGATCACCTGTGCGGCGGTGCGGGCGCGGGTTTCCGAGGCGATGTGCGGCGTCACCGTCACCCGCGGGTGGGCCCAGTAGGGATGGTCGGCGGGCAGCGGTTCGGTGCGGAACACGTCCAGCGTCGCATGCGCGATATGACCACTGTCAAGCGCGGCAAGCAGCGCCGCGTCGTCGATCAGCACACCCCGTCCGGGATTGATGACAAAGGCACCGGCGGCTGTCATTGCCAGCGTTTCGGCATTCATGATATCGCGCGTTGCCAAGGTGTCGGGCAGCAACAAGACAATGATCTGGGCACCTTTCAGGGCGTGGTGCAGCCCGTCTTTACCGTCCAGGCAGCGCAGTCCGGGGATCGACTTTGCCGTGCTGCTCCACCCGGTGATCGGGAACCCCAGACCCGCCAGGGCCTGTGCACATGCGGAACCAAGCACGCCGAGGCCCAGCACCGTGACCGGCCGATCGGCCGCCAAAGGCGCGACATGCGGTGACCATGCGGCATCCTGCCGCCGAATATCCTGATCCATCCCCAGATGGTGCCGCAGGACATGGCCGCAAACATATTCGACCATGCCCGCCGTCATTCCGGGATCAACCATGCGGGCCAGCGGCAGGGTGAGGGTCGGGTTGGTGACGATGGTTTCGACCCCTGCCCAAAGGCTCAATACCGCCTTGCACCGGCGGAAGGGGGTGAAATCCAGTGCGGTGCCGCCTGGCGCATAGACAATATAATCAACGGTGTCGGCGGCATGGTCGCGGGCCAGATCGGTCTGCATCCCGGTTTCGGCAAAGGCCGCGAGAAGTGCATCGCGGTATCTGTCCCAATCCCTGCTGTCCGCCGAAAACAGAACCTTCAGCATCAGCGCGGCCGGTGAACATTGGCGCTTTGAACCAGACCAAAGCCGGTCAAGAGCACCAGCATCGCCGATCCGCCATAACTGACCAGTGGCAGCGGCACGCCGACAACGGGCGCGAGGCCCATGACCATCGACATGTTGACCGCAAAGAACAGAAAGAATGTCATGGCAATGCCGAGGGTCAGCAAGGAGGCAAAGCGGTCCTTGTTCTGCAAGGCAGACACGACGCAAAACACAACGATCAGGGTGTACAGCGTTAGAAGTGTAAAGGCGCCGACAAAGCCGAATTCCTCGGCCAACGTCGTAAAGATGAAATCTGTATGCTTTTCGGGCAGAAAATTCAGCCGTGATTGGGTGCCCTGCATGAAACCGCGCCCCGTCCAGCCGCCCGACCCCAAAGCGATCTTAGCCTGGGTGATGTGATAGCCGGCACCCAGCGGATCGTTGCCGGGATCAAGAAAGGTGTCGATCCGGCGGAACTGATATTCTTTCAGCAATTGCCATGGTGTGCCCCGGCTTTGGAACACCGCCATCACACCGCCGACACTCGCCGCAATCACCGTCACGAAATAGGCCCAGTGGACGCCCGCCAGAAACATGATCGTGCCGCCGCCGAACAGCAAGAGAAGGGCTGTGCCAAGGTCGGGCTGTTTCAGCACCAGAAAGGTCGGGACAAGGATAATCACCAGCGCCGCCAGAACCCAGAGCGGATGCGACGCCCGTCTGACCGGCAGCCAGTCGTAATAGGCGGCCAGAAACATCACCAGTGTCAGCTTCATCAACTCGGACGGCTGCAGACGGATCGGGCCGAATTCGATCCAGCGCTGGGCGCCCATGCCGATCGACCCGAAGAATTCCACCACGATCAGCAGGATCAGGGTGATGACATATCCAAGCGCGGCCATATTCCGCCAGAACCAGATCGGCACCATCGCAACGAACAGCATCACGACCATCCCAAGGCCGAACCGCTTGACCTGCGGTTCCATCCAGGGTGTCACCGACCCGCCGGCAACTGAATACAGCATCAGAAACCCGGTGCAGGCGACGGCGGTCAGCAGAAAGATGATCGGCCAGTTCAGGTAGATAAGCTTGCGAAAGCCGCTGGGGACATATTTGACGTTGTATTCAAGATAACTCATGTCCGCCCCTACGCCCTGTCGCTGCCGACAGAACCGGGGGCAACACGTTCCTGAAACCGCTGCTGATCTTCGGCAATCCGGGCGCGGACGTTGGCGGGATAAGCCTCGAGCGGTGGCGGGCCATCATAGAGCGCCTGCAGGATGATATCGCGGGCGATCGGTGCCGCCGCGGTCGAGCCGCCACCACCGTGTTCGACGACGACCGCGACTGCAAATTTCGGATCGTCCACCGGGGCAAAGCAGACGAACAGCGCATGGTCGCGCCGTTCCCACGGCAGGTCCTGGTTGCGGGTGACGCCACGGGCGCGTTCCTCGGCGGTGATCCGGCGAACCTGGGATGTGCCGGTCTTGCCGGCCATCCGCACTTCGGTCAGTGCGATCCGCGAGCCGTAGGCGGTGCCTCGGGTGTTGTTGGATACGGCATCCATCGACGCCCGCACGCGGCGCAGCAAGTTTTCATTCAGGTCAAGCGGTTCACCGCCGCCGCTGGGTTGTTCGACCGCGTCGATCGCCCGCACCAGGCGCGGTTCGACGTTTCGCCCGGTTGCGATCCGCGACACCATCACTGCCAGGCCCAGCGGCGAAGTCAGCACGTAGCCCTGCCCGATCGCGGCATTGACGGTGTCGCCGATCCGCCAGGACTCGCCGCGGGTTTCGGTTTTCCAGGCCTTGTCGGGGGCGGTGCCGGCATGAACGGCCGACAGGGGCAGATCGTGTTTCACCCCGATCCCCAGCTTGCGAGCCATTGCCGCGATATTGTCGATCCCGGCGCGCTGGCCGACTTCGTAATAGTAGCAGTCGCAGCTTTGTTTGAGGCTTTCGTGAAAGTTGATATTGCCGTGGCCGGCGCCCTTCCAGCAGTGGAACCGGGTGCCGGCGACTTCGGTGTAGCCGCGGCAATAGACGGTTTCCTCGGGGTCGATCACCCCAGCCTGCAATGCCGCCAGCCCGGTCACCATCTTGAACGTCGAGCCGGGCGGATAGGCGCCCTGCACCGCCTTGGCCGCCAGCGGGCGATACTTGTTCTCGTTCAGGTCGGTCCAGTCGCGCAACGAAATGCCGCGCACGAACAGATTGGGATCGAATGTCGGGGCCGAACCGACCGCCCGCAGATCGCCATGTTCAAGATCAATCACAACGGCACCGGCCGATTCGCCCTCAAGACGCGCCTCGACATAGGCTTGCAGGCGTGAATCGATGGTCAGCTGCACGTCGGCGCCCGGCAGCCCCTCTTGCCGGTCGATTTCGCGCATCACCCGACCCAGCGCATTGACCTCGATGCGCTTGGTCCCGGCCGAGCCGCGCAGGGTCGTTTCCAGTTTGTTTTCAACCCCGGTCTTGCCAATCTGGAACTTGGGGATTTGCAGCAGCGGGTCGGGGTCATCCAGCAGCGACAGGTCATAGTCGCTGACCGGACCGACGTAACCGACCACATGGGCCAGATCGGACCCCATCGGATAAAGCCGCGACAGTCCGACCTCGGCGATCACGCCGGGCAAGGCGGGGGCGTTGATGCTGACCCGCGCGATATCGTCCCAACTGACCCGTTCGGCAATCGTCACCGGGACAAAGGGCGACCGGCGGGCGATTTCGATCATCGCCTTGTCGATAACCTCGGGGCTGAGCGGCATCAGTTGCGCCAGTTTCTGCAACACTGCGGCGACGTCGCCGGCATCTTCGCGCACGATCACGATCCGATAGTTTTGTTCATTTTGAGCGAGCGGCACGCCATTGCGATCAAATATCAGGCCGCGGGCGGGGGGGATCAGGCGGATGTTGATGCGGTTTTCGTCGGCCAGCAGGCGAAACTGATCGGCCTGATCGATCTGCATCTGCTGCATCCGCAGGCCCAGCGCGCCCAGAACCCCAACCTGAGCCAGCCCGACCACGAGGGCGCGACGCGAAATGCCGCGGGCACTTTCGGCGGAATCTTTTGGTGCCCGCTTCATAGCCGGTGCCCCAATGCGTCGACTGCGCCCGGGGCCGGCCGGTGCACGCCCAGCACCAGATACGACAGACCCACAAGGATCGGGTAGACAAGGATCGTCATGATCATCTGGATGAGGCTGAGCATCAACGGGGCCTGAGGCGTCATCACGATAGCCAGCGCGGCGCGGTTGGCGAGGGTGATTGCAAATATGCCAACGCCCACTGTCGCCCATTCCAGGCCAAATGGCACGTTGCGAAGTCCGCTGGCGCGCGAGCGGATGATTTCGGTCAGGATCAGCGCCAGCGCGGTCCACAGGCCCGGTGGCCGCTGGAACAGCAGGTCGCAGGTCAGGAAAACCGCCGCGATCAGCGGGATCGGCAGAAAATCGGGACGCCGTGCGACCCAGACCAGGGTGAAGCCTAGGATCAGATCAGGCGGTGCCCAGTCGCGCGGCACGGTTTCTAGCGGCAAAAGCTGCGCGAATATCAGCGCAATCGCAATTGCCAGGTAGGTTGCGCGGCCCAGCCAGCGGCGGGCGGTCGGGGTTTCAGCCATCTGTCGACTCCGCGTCCTGTGCCACCGGGGTCGGCGGAAATTCCGGGGTGATCAGCGATCCGGGATCGGTGATGCGCTCGTGGGGATTGCTGCGCAGAACCCGCAGAAACTCAAGCCGTTCGTAGTCTGCCGACAGGCGCACCCGCAGGCGGCGGTCGTTGCCCAATGACACCTGTCCGACCAGCAGGTCGGCGGGAAACACGCCGCCATCGCCGGTGGTCACGACACGGTCGCCGGGGCGGACGACATCGGGGTTTTCCAGAAAGTCGATCGGCGGGTTTATGGTGTTGTCGCCGACCAGTACTGCCCGTTGCCCGGATGGCTGGATCACGACCGGGATCCGGCTCGAGGTGTCGGTCAGCAGGATCACCCGCGCGGTATTTTGCCCGACGCCGGATATCCGGCCGATCAGCCCGATCCCGTCCATCGTCGGCCAGCCGTCGATGATGCCGTCGCGGGCGCCGACGTTCAAAAGGACCGACTGGCGGAACGGCGAGCCGGAATCTGCCAGCACGACGCCAGTGACAAAGGTGAACTGGGGGTCGAGGCGGACGTTGTTCAGGTCCAGCAGCTTGGCATTTTCCTGTTCCAGTTGGAGTGCTGCCTCTTTCCAGGCCTTCATCTGCTGTAATTCGCGGCGCAGGTCGGCGTTCTGTTCGGCCAGACGCTGATAGCTCTGGAAATCCGCAATGAGGTTGGCGAACCCGGTGACGGGCGCCATCGCCCAATCGAACGACGGCACCACTTTATCGATCACTGCGGCGCGAAACCGTTCGACGCGCGGGCTGTCGATCCGCCAGATCAGAAAGGTGCCGACCATGCACAGGACCAGCAGGCCGACCAGCAATCTGCGGATCGGGCCGACATAGTCTTCGTCTTGCTTGTCGCGGGCCAAGGGTAGGTTTTCCCCCTGTCAGGTTGGGTCAGCTATCGTAGTCTATCACATGCCGCAGCTGTTTTTCATATTCCAGCGCCTTGCCGGTGCCCAAGGCCACACAATTCAGTGACTCGTCGGCAACCGAAATCGCCAACCCGGTCTGTTCGCGCAGGGCCAGATCGAGTTGCCCCAGCAGCGCACCGCCGCCCGTCAGCATGACGCCGCGGTCGACGATATCGGCGGCAAGGTCGGGTGGGGTGGCTTCAAGTGCGGTCATCACCGCCTCGCAGATTGCCTGCACGGGTTCGGCCAATGCCTCGGCCACCTGGGCCTGTGAAATCTCGGTTTCCTTGGGGACGCCGTTCAGCAGGTCGCGGCCGCGGATTTGCATTGACGTGCCGCGCCCGTCGTCGGGCATCCGGGCGGTGCCGATGCTGGTCTTGATCCGCTCGGCGGTGGATTCGCCGATCAGCAGGTTATGCTGGCGGCGCAGGTAGTTGATGATCGCCTCGTCCATCCGGTCGCCGCCGACGCGGACCGACCGGGCATAGACGATGTCGCCAAGGCTCAGCACGGCCACCTCGGTGGTGCCGCCACCGATGTCGACGACCATGTTGCCGGTCGGGTCGGTGATCGGCATGCCGGCACCGATGGCCGCAGCGATCGGTTCGGCGATCAGTCCGGCGCGACGCGCCCCGGCGGACAGCACTGACTGGCGGATCGCGCGTTTTTCAACGGGGGTGGCGCCGTGCGGGACACAGACGATGATCTTGGGTTTGGAGAAGGTGGTGCGTTTATGAACCTTACGGATGAAATGCTTGATCATTTCTTCAGCGACATCAAAATCGGCGATGACGCCGTCGCGCATCGGCCGGATCGCCTCGATGCTGCCGGGGGTGCGACCCAGCATCAGTTTGGCATCCTCGCCCACGGCCAGCACCTGCTTGCGCCCGTCCTTGATGTGATAGGCGACGACCGAGGGCTCGTTCAGCACGAT
>JBBKXP010000137.1:0-4438 GCA_037969545.1 Paracoccaceae bacterium
GCGCCGCGGCATCGCCAAGACCCGCCATAACGGCATGATCGGTCCCCTCGGCCAGATTTGCCGGATCGACACCCAGCATCCGGGCAAGATCGCGCAACAGCTTGCCGGCGATTCTGCGCCGGTTGTGTTCGATCAGGTTCAGGTAGGAAGCCGAAATGCCGGCCTGCCCCGCCAGATCGACCTGCCGCACCCCGATGTCCAGCCGCCGCGCCCTGATGCGACTTCCGGTAAGTTGCCGTTGCGGCATCGCGATTCCTTTCGCGTTTTCAATGCTTTTCTGCAGTTGCAAGAAAAGCAATTTACAAGATAGCCGAGAAACTTGTGCAAGTCTTTACAAAAAATCTCAATTGCCTGGGCAGCTTATTGCGCAGTTTGCCCTTGAGCCCTGATAATCCCGACAGCATTGACAAAATGCATACTGCGCCGGGCGAGGAGGCCCGCGCAGTGTTTAACGATAGGGAGGATCACCATGTCCAAATCCAACTTCACCCGCCGCGGGGTGCTGAAAACCAGTGCGATCGGCGGTGCCGGTCTGATGCTGCCGACTTACTTGCGGGCGGAAAGCCACACCGGTTTCACCAACGCGCCGCAGGGCGACACCGTCACCCTTGGCTTCAATGTTCCGCAAACCGGCCCCTATGCCGATGAAGGCGCCGACGAGCTGCGCGCCTTCGAACTGGCCGTCGAACACCTGAACGGCGAAGGCGACGGCGGCATGATGCCGACGTTTTCCAGTCAGACGCTGGACGGCACCGGCATCATGGGCAAAAAGGTCGCCTATGTGACCGGCGACACCCAGACCAAATCGGACGCGGCGCGCGCATCGGCGCAGTCGATGATCCAGAAGGATGGCGCGATCATGATTTCGGGCGGGTCGTCGTCCGGTGTTGCGGTCGCCGTGCAGGGCCTGTGCCAAGAGGCCGGGATCATCTTCATGGCCGGTCTGACCCACTCCAACGACACCACCGGCAAAGACAAGAAGGCGAACGGTTTCCGCCACTTCTTTAACGCCTACATGTCGGCTGCAGCCCTCGCACCAGTGCTGTCCACGGAATACGGCAACGAGCGCAAGGCCTACCACCTGACCGCGGACTATACTTGGGGATGGACCCAACAGGAATCGATTCAGGCCGCGACCGAGGCCTTGGGCTGGACCACCGTCAACAACGTCCTGACTCCGCTTGCCGAAACCGACTTCAGCTCCTACATCGCCCCCGCCCTGAATTCGGGCGCCGATGTGCTGGTCCTGAACCATTACGGCGGGAACATGGTCAATTCGCTGACCCAGGCCGTCCAGTTCGGACTGCGCGACAAGATCGTCGACGGCAAGCAGTTCGAGATTGTCGTGCCGCTGTATTCGGAACTGATGGCAAAGGGCGCCGGCACCAACATCGGCGGCATCCTCGGATCCACCAACTGGAGCTGGAAGCTGGAAGACGCAGGCACCAAGGCATTCGTGCAGTCCTTTGGCACCAAGTACGGGTTCCCGCCATCCAATGCAGCACAGACCTGCTATGCGCAGACGCTGCTTTATGCGGATGCGGTCAACCGGGCCGGGTCGTTCAACCCCTGCGCCGTCGTCGAAGCCCTTGAAGGCTTCGAATTCGACGGTCTGGGCAACGGGCCAACGCTGTACCGCGCCGAAGACCACCAGTGCTTCAAGGACGTGCTGGTCATGCGCGGCAATGCCAACGCCGCGAACGAGTATGAGCTGCTTGAGATCGTCGAGATCACACCGGTTAGCCAGGTCACCTATCCGCCGGATCACCCGATGTTCGCCGGTGGCGATCTGGGGCAGTGCAACCCGGGCGCGTAACGGCGCCACACAAACGGCGGGGGCCAAATTCCTGCGAAGGAAATTTGGCCCCCGCCACACAAAAACGCGCTATGACGCGCTGACCACATCGATTTTCCCCAATTTGAAAGCGCGGTCATGGACGCCATCATCCTCCAATTCCTCAACGGTCTGGACAAGGGCAGCGCCTATGCGCTGATCGCCCTCGGGCTGACCCTGATCTTCGGCACCCTCGGTGTCGTCAATTTCGCCCATGGCGCACTGTTCATGATAGGTGCCTTCTGCGCCGTCACAATGTCGAAACTGATCAACCTTTCGCATCTGGCGAGCGAACCTTCCGGCACCGATTTCCTCGGCAATCCGAAATACGACCAGATTCTTTACGTCAAACAATGGTTCGGCGAGACCGCCGGGGCATGGATGATCGACTGGGCCGTGCCGCTGTCCATCCTGCTGGCGATCCCGGTGATGATCCTGATCGGGTTCATCATGGAGCGGGGGCTGATCAAGCATTTCTACAAGCGCCCGCACGCCGACCAGATCCTCGTCACTTTCGGCCTCGCCATCGTGCTGCAGGAAGTCATCAAATACTTCTACGGCGCCAATCCGATCCCGACCCCTGCCCCGGCCGCGTTCCGTGGCAGCCTCGATTTCGGCATCCTGATGGGGTTCAATGCCAACGAAATCATCTATCCCTACTGGCGACTGGTCTATTTCTGCTTTTCAACGCTGATCATCGCCTCGGTCTTTGCCTTCCTGCAATTCACCACCTTCGGCATGGTCGTGCGGGCGGGCATGGCGGACCGGGAAACCGTTGGCCTGCTGGGCATCGACATCGACAAGCGGTTTACGCTGATGTTCGGCATTGCCGCCGCCGTCGCGGGCCTTGCGGGAGTGATGTATGCACCGATCAACAGCCCGAATTATCACATGGGCATGGATTTCCTGGTGCTCTCCTTTGTCGTCGTCGTCGTCGGCGGCATGGGTTCACTGCCGGGCGCGGTGCTATCCGGGTTCATGCTGGGTATCTTGCAATCCTTTGCCTCGATGAACGAGGTCAAGTCGATCCTACCCGGCATTGACCAGATCATCATCTACCTTGTCGCAATCATCATCTTGCTGACCCGGCCTCGCGGCCTGATGGGCCGCAAGGGCGTGATGGAGGATTAGAGTCATGTTCGGTCTGGAACGTAAAGACACCACCCTGCTGATCGTGGTCATTGGCCTGACGCTGCTGGCGCCCTTTCTGCTGAACCCGTTTCCGCAGGGGTCGGCATTGGCGCAGTTCAACGCCGGTTATCCGGCGCTGATGCAGCGGTTCGTGATCTTCGGCATCTTCGCCATCGGGTTCAACATCCTGTTCGGGCTGACCGGTTACCTGTCCTTTGGACACGCCGCATTTCTGGGCGTCGGCAGTTACGCTGCTGTCTGGATGTTCAAGCTGCTAAGCTACAACGTCCTGCCTGCAATCGTCCTGTCGGTGATTGTCGCTGCGGCGCTGTCTGTCGTGATCGGCTACATCGCGCTGCGCCGGTCCGGCATCTATTTCTCGATCCTGACTTTGGCATTTGCGCAGATGCTCTATTCGATCGCCTATTCCGATCTTGTCGGCCGGTTGATCGGGACGACGATTACGAATGGCGAAACCGGACTGCAGATCTACACCTCGGATCCGCAATATCTGATGAGTGCGGGCGACCCCAACGTGCCGCATCTGTTCGGCATGGCGATGCGATCGACCTATACCCTGCGCACCGGCAACTGGTCGTTCGATTTCCAGACCGGCTATTACCTGTGCGCCCTCATCATGCTGATCGTGTTCTACCTGTCGATCCGGATTTTTCGGTCGCCATTCGGGATGATGTTGCGGGCCATCAAGAGCAACCAGCAGCGGTTGAACTATACCGGGCTAAACAGCCGCCCCTACACGCTTGCCGCATTCGTCATCTCGGGCATGTATGCCGGGCTGGCCGGTGGCCTGCTAGCCTGCATGGACCCGCTCGCCGGGGCCGAACGGATGCAGTGGACCGCCAGCGGCGAGGTCGTGATCATGACCATCCTTGGCGGCGCGGGCACGTTGCTGGGTCCCGTGCTTGGCGCCGGCGCCCTGAAATACTTTGAAAACATCTTTTCCAAGGTCAATGAAAACGTCCTGCACGGTTGGTTCAACTGGATGCCCGATGGCCTTGAAAACGTCGTCGTCAAGGTTCTGGCACCGTTCTTTGGCGAAGGCTGGCACATGACGATGGGACTGGTGTTCATGTTGGTGATCATCTTCTTGCCCGGCGGACTGGTCGAGGGCGGCAAGCGGATCGGTCGATTGTTCAGGCGCGACACCGGCACTGCGGCCACCGCCGCCAAACCGGCAGAATAGGAGCAGGACAATATGGGCATCCTTGAAGTCAAAGGCGTCAACAAACGGTTCGGCGGCCTGCAGGCACTGGGTGACGTGAACCTCAGCGTCGAAGAAAACACCGTCCACGCCATTATCGGGCCGAACGGGGCAGGCAAGTCGACACTGCTGAACTGTCTGGTCGGCAAGCTGATCCCGGATTCCGGATCGGTGATGTTCGACGGCAAATCGGTTCTTGGTCGAAAACCGCACGAGATCAACCAGATGGGCATTTCCCGGGTCTTTCAGAC
>JBBKXP010000138.1:0-3215 GCA_037969545.1 Paracoccaceae bacterium
AATGAGTTCGGTCAGTTTTTCCCGCATCAAATCGGCCCCAAAAGGCTTAGGCAATCGAGGGCGATCGGCCAATTCCTCGGGCATGGTCCAGTCCGCGTATCCGCTAGAGATGAGGTAAGGAATTCGACGCCGGTCGAGAATTTTCAACAGCGTGAATGTCTTGGTGCCCCGGATATTCAAATCAACAATTGCTGCATCAAACTCGCCATTCTCGGCAATGTCCAAGGCAGTTGCCATGTCGGCGGCAGGGCCCACCGTAATGCAGCCGATCTGGTCAAGCATGTCGCCTGTGGCCATCGCGACAACCGGAGAATCTTCCACCAGGAGTACGCGAAGCCCAATTAATTCGTCTGGCATGACCAACTCCCGTTTGACCGCTCCTGGGTACGATCACATTTCCCACGTTTAACGCAAATGATCCAGCAGACCTCCACGCCGGGCCAACGTCCGCAATGGGTGGAAAGCGGACATCAGGAGTCGAGATGCGTTGACTCGATCAAACTGGAACACTTCAACTGCGCGGTGGGTTAGTGAGCTTATGGGAAAGCGTGCGCCTCCGGAAGTTCTCGTCGTCGAGGATCAATCCACGACGCGAATGGCTGCTTCGGATGCAATTTCCGACACGGGTTTGCACGTTCGCGAAGCGGGCGATGCAGACGAAGCGCTCCACGCAATGGATGATTATCCTGACATCGGTGTTCTTTTTACGGATATTCAAATGCCTGGCCATATGAATGGGTTGGAACTTGCCGAACAAGTCCACGAGGATCGGCCAGACGTCGAACTTATCGTCACCTCCGGAGGGACTACGGTGAAAGACTCCGAGTTACCTGACAGCGGGACGTTCCTTTCCAAACCATATCACACAAGCCGCCTGGTCGAGATCGTGGAGCAGAAGGTTGCCAGCCGCTCGGGCGAAAGCGATCCCCTCAGCCGCTGACGTATCTCATGTTGGGCCCCATCAACCTGCCAACCGACAAGTTTGGATGGAAAGCGGACATTGGCCGCCGCTACCTCAGCGGCCACGAGCATGGGTTCAAAATGATTTCACCATCCATGGCTTCGCCGATAGGGGCATAACGGTGGTGATTGGTCAGTTTTAAAGTAGCCCGCCAAGATGATCCTGATGCGCGCGCAGACTTTTTTCAAAACTAAATAGCAGGCTTTCCGCCAAGGTGATCGATTGCTTTCGTCGCGTCATTTCTGCGATGATTTCGAGCTGGCGTGACACGTGCCTTTCCCCTTGTCGGATGTGCCGTTGCACCATCTCCAGTTCGGTCTCGGCAGCAGCCATGACGCTTTTATAACCGGTTAGGAATGATCCCGATAGGTGTCCGAGCTTTGCGGCCTCCAACTTCAAGTTTTCGGGAGGTCTAATGATGCGGGTGTCGGGCGCTATCGCGGGGCTGACGCTCACGTAGCATTGGGAGTAGGGAGCGAACTTCCTCTCGCCTGACACTCCCCGCCGTCGTTTTCCGGGTAAGAAGGCTCAATTCTCTTGGAAGACCAAGGGTGCTTAGCATTGCTTGACACTCTGTGGGGGGGCCCCTCATCACAGTTGCTCGGCCTCCGCTTTCTTTTGGGAAGAAGAGGCACTCAAAGGACTTAATGATGACACTACCTGCCTCCACACCTATCGTCTTGGTTGTCGAAGACGAGATGGTGCTGCGGATGCGCGCCGTGGACATCGTTGAAAACGCTGGGTTCACGCCCATCGAGGCCGTGAGCGCCGACGATGCCATCCAAATTCTTGAATCGCGTGATGACATTTCCCTGTTGTTCACTGATATTCAGCTTCCGGGAAGCATGGACGGACTGAAACTTGCCCATACCGCACACACACGTTGGCCGCATATCAAAATCATTTTGGTCTCCGGGCAGATTGCGATCACAGATGCGGATAAGCCAAGCGACAGCAAATTCTTCCCGAAGCCGCTCGAAATCCAACAAATGATTCTGGAACTTCAAGAGATGATCGGCAAGGACGCCCTGAAAGTGATGCCTTCACTAATTGCTGAGGACGCTTCGCTGGCCATAGAGAACAAGGAACTCCGCTATCAACTTCAGCAAGCAGGAATCGATGCCAAAGCCCTGCTCCTAAAGACTGTGCTCGATACGGAGAAGCAGCAGCTTATCATCGACGAGAATCAGCCTTTCCAAGATGCCCTCACTACCGAAAACGACAGCCTCAAATTGGCACTGGAGCAGGCGGGAATCGATGCCAAGGCACTGCTCGTCCATTCAGGTATTGAGGCTGAAGAACGCGACGCTGCTGACAAGTTGCAGCATCTGGTCCACGCGGAGTTGCACCATCGGATCAAAAATATGCTCGCGATCGTGGGCGCGATCACCCATCAGAGCCTACGCACCGCAACTAGCATGGCCCACGCAAGCTCCGCGATCGATGGGCGGTTCGCGGCCCTCGCGCTCGCCCACGATCTCCTCACTCGGGTAAGTTGGGAAAACGCCACGATCGACAGCACTATTCGGAATGCGGTCGAGCCCTTCGACCAGGGTAGTGGCCGATTCATCATTTCCGGCGAGGACATCCGGATTACGTCGAGTTCGGTTATCGCGTTCGCGATGACCCTGAACGAGCTTTGCACCAACACAACAAAGTTCGGAGCCTTGTCCCTTCCCGCGGGTCAGGTTCGTCTGTCCTGGAGGGTCGACGGGGAGCGTCTTCACTTTGAATGGACCGAGTCCGGTGGACCTCTCGTGAGCGAGCCGACGCGCAAGAGTTTCGGGACTCGGATGATGACATCGCTGGGTCAACAATTGAAGGGCAAGGTTAACCTCGACTACAAACCGAGCGGTTTTGTCTACTCGCTGGATGTGCCACTCGACGCGTTAATCACCAAGTCGAAGACCGGCGCATCAGAGGCAAAGGCCTAGCCAAGTCCTCGCGCGCTCAGTCGATTTTGCCCCGGAGGCTTAACATGCCGCATCAAGCTACCGCTGGTAGGTACGGCAGCAAGCGCACGCCGGCGAAGTTCGCGACGGATGGCTTGGACGAACTCCTGAAGCCAAGCACCTAATGTCCGCAATGGGTCGATAACGGACGTTAGATCACAACCGGCAGATTTGGGTGGAAAACGGACCTAAGGTCGAGCGGCAGGCACTATATTCGCCTGTCGGGCCAGCCATGACCAGCGGCCACGATGCCAAACATAGATGTTCGTGTAGCGGCGTTGCAGGGGCTTCGCGCCAAAGGT
>JBBKXP010000139.1:0-18987 GCA_037969545.1 Paracoccaceae bacterium
GACCGAGGCGGATTTCGTGCGCATCCTGACCGAGACGGACAATGCGCTGACCCTGCAATACACCGCCCTGATGGGGACCGAGGACGTCAAGGTGACGTTCACCGATGACGGCATCGCCGCACTGGCCAAAATCGCCGCCGAGGTGAATACGGCGGTCGAAAATATCGGGGCACGGCGGCTCTATACAGTGATGGAGCGGGTGTTCGAGGATCTGTCGTTTACCGCGCCGGATCGTGGCGGCGAGGATGTGACGGTTGACGGCGCATTCGTCGAAACGCATCTGGGCGAGTTGGCGCGGTCGACGGACCTGAGCCGGTATGTTCTGTAGATGGTGAAACGCTGGTTGAGCCTGTCACGTTGGCATGTCCTTGCGGTGTTCATGCTGGCCGGGATTTTTGGTATCCTGCTGGCGTTTTCGTCGTTCAACCTGTTCACAATCGGGATGGCGAACCTGGATTTCCTGCGAGTCCACGGCTGGGTCGCCGTGATGGAAGGCGGGTTGTGGCAACTGGCCGGGATCGCGCTGAACGGAGCGTTCGCGCTGGTCTGCTATCTGGGGTTCAAGTTCTGCGAAACCGAGCTTTCGATGCGTTATCACCGCTGGCAGGATCGCTGAGCCTTTTCTTTCCCACGCCAACCTGACAGCAATCGCGCATGGGTTTCCTGCGCTTTCTTGTCGACAACCGGATGTTCCTGCTGGCCGGGGTTTTGTTGTCGTTCACGTCGTCCTATGGGCAGACCTATTTCATTTCGATCTTTGCCGCCAACATCATGCAGGATTTCGGGCTGACCAATGGGCAATGGGGCGGCATCTATACCGCCGGCACGACGCTGTCGGCGCTGGTGATGGTGCAAGCGGGGGTGCTGACCGACCGGTTCCGTGTGCGCGGGCTAAGCGCGTTTGTGGCGGTCGGGCTGGCGCTGGCCTGCCTTGCGATGGCGGTTGCGCCGGGGGCGATTTTGCTGGTCGGCGTCATCTTCGCGCTGCGGTTCTTTGGCCAGGGGATGATGAGCACGCTGGCGATTGTCGCGATGGCCCGCTGGTTCGTCGCGGCGCGGGGACGGGCGTTGTCCGTCGCGTCGATGGGGTTCAACATCGGGCAGGCGGTGCTGCCGATCCTGTTCGTGGCGTTGCTGGCGCATTTCGACTGGCGGCTGGTCTGGGTGTTCGCGGCGGTCATGGTGGTCGTCACGATCCCGGCGTTCAACATCCTGCTACGACAGGAACGATCGCCCCGGTCGATGGTTTCGGACAGCATCAGTCTGGGGATGGACGACCGGCAATGGACGCGCGGACAGGCGGTGCGACATCCGCTGTTCTGGCTGATGATGCCGGCCCTGATCGGGCCGCCCGCCTGGGGCACGGCGCTGTTCTTTCAGCAGGTCCACCTGGCCGAGGTCAAGGGATGGTCGCTGGGGCAGTTCGTGGCGCTCTATCCGCTTTATACCTTTGCCACCATTGCCGCGACATTCACCGCCGGAGCGGCCATCGACAGGTTCGGAACCTGGCGGATTGTGCCCGCCTACATGATCCCCTATGTCGCTTCCTTTCTGATTATCGGGTCATTCCCGACCATCGGGATGGCGGCGGTCGGGCTGGTCGTCTTTGCCCTGGGATCGGGGATGCAGGCCACCCTGCCGGGGGCGTTCTGGGCCGAGTTCTACGGCACGGCGCATCTGGGCGCGATCAAGGCGGTGGCGGTGGCGATCATGGTGTTCGGGTCAGCCATTGGTCCCGGCGTGTCTGGCGTGCTGATCGACCACGGCGTCGATTTTCCGGTGCAGATGATCGGCTATGCGGCCTATTTCCTGATCGCCGGGGTGCTGGCGACTGTCGGCGTGCTGCGTTACCGCCGCCGCAGATAGACATAATAGGCGCCATGCCCGCCGTGCCGCAGATGGGCCGGCGCGACCTGTAGCACCGCCTGCCCGATTGGGGACATCGCCAGCCACTGCGGCACCTGATGGCGCAGGACGCCGTTGCGGGTCGGGATCGGGCTATCGGCGTCGCGGACACGCCCCTTGCCGGTGATCACCAGCACCAGCCGTTTTCCCGCCGCGTGCGCGGAGAGGATGAACGCCACAAGTGCCGGTTGCGCCTGTCCCAAAGTCATGCCGTGAAGGTCGATCCGACCTTCGGGCACCAGTTTGCCGCGCTTCATCCTGCCGAAAGACCGGGCATCCATGTTCACCGGCGCCGCGGTCAAGCGGTCGGCAAGCGGGGCGAGAATGTTGTGCGGACGGTCCAAACCGGCGTTCTGGCCGACCCGGAACACCGGGACCGGATCGGGCATGGCCGGGCGGTTGGATTGCGGTTTGGCGGCGAGTACGACGATTGGTCGTGGCGCCGGGCTCAGCGGCTTGGCGCGCCTTGCGACCAGATCCCACAGCGCGCGCTCTTCGGGCGACACATGGCGCGGGCGTTTCAAGCCGCTTCTCGCGGCATCATGACAACCATCCGCCCGCCATCCTTTGTCTGGCCGGCGCTTTCACCGGCCTGATCGCCGGTGCCGAAAAAAATATCTGCGCGCTGCGCGCCCTTGATGGCAGATCCGGTATCTTGGGCGATCATCAGCCGGTTCATTGGAATTTCGCCCGCTTTTTCGATCCAGACGGGCAACCCAAGCGGGGTAAAGGCCGGGTCGACAGCGATTGATCTCAGCGGGGTTACCGACCGGCCAAGGGTGCCGATGGGACCATCGGTGGCCGGGACTTCGGTGACTTCGCGGAAAAAGATATAGCTGGAGTTGGTCCAGAGCAGGGCCTGCCCGTGATCGGGGTTTGCAGCGATCCAGTCGCGGATGGTCCGGGCCGACACCTGAGTGGCGCTGAACAGGCCGCGCCGGACCAGTTCGGCACCGATCGACACATAGGGGTGGCCGTTTCTGGCGGCGTAACCGACGCGGATTGTCCGGCCATCCGGCAGGTTGATCCGGCCTGATCCCTGCACGTGCAAAAAGAACCGATCGACCTGATTGGCGAGCCAGACAATTTCATGACCCGCAAGGGCATCGGTTTCTTCGATCTGCTGGCGGGTCAGCCAGGGCTGACCGGCGACCAAATTGGGCGGTGCGGCATAGATCGGATATTGAAACGCGCCGCCCGACTGCATGGCGCCGGGCAATTCTGGTTCAAAGTAGCCGGTGAACAGCATCGACGCGGCATCGCTGATCAGGGTCGGCTGAAAGTTCGTCTCGAAAAACTGGCGGGGATCGTGGCACTTGGCCGCCAGTCCTGCCCAGTCGACATCCGGCAGGGCAGTGGAGGTCTGCAGGAACACATCCATCGCCGCCTGGTGGTCGTCCTCCGCCCAGCCTGCCAGATCGGCAAAGGTCAGGGCGGTGCAGATCATTCGCCGGTGGCGACAAGCAGCCAGTTGGGGTTGTCGCTGCCCAGGGTCCGCGAAAACGTCCAGACGTCTTTCTGGCGTTTCACCGATGTCGTGCTGCCCTCGACGATATCGCCGCCCTTGTCGCGCACCACATGGGTCAGTTCGCCGGCAAAGCGGACGGAAACATCGCCCTCATTGGTGGCGCGGTCCAGTTCGGCGGACTGGATGCTCAGATCGCTGATTCCGACAAACGATGCTTCGACCTTCAGTCCCTGCTTTTCGCGTTCGGCAACGACACCGGCAAAGGCATCGTAGACATCAGGCGCGATGAACGGTTTGACCGATTCAAGATCACCGCGTTCGAACGCCATCAGGATCATTTCGTAGGCACCGCGGGCGCCCTGCAGAAATTCGCCGACATGGAACGATGGGTCGATCCGCTTCATTGCAGCAAGGGTCTGTGCTGTCGGCGATCCTTCGGGGGCGTGGTCGGTAATGTCGGGGTCGGGATTGCCGTCGATCACTTCTAGATCCTTGCGGCCCAATTTGCGGTTGGTCGTCGTGGTGACCGGGGGCTTTTCGAACCCTTCGCGGGTGCCAAGCACGCCGCGCAACCGCAGGATCAGGAAAACCGCGATCCCGGCAAGGACCAAAAGTTGAATAATCGGAGAGTTCATCTGCACCTCTTCACCGCCGGCATGGTATCCGGGTCACTCCGCACTTATGTAAGTCAGGGGTGGGGTCAAGTCCACCGCACGCCGAACACGTCCCAAAGAGGTCTGCAATGTGGATATTTCTGGCTTTTCTCGCGGTTCCGCTGATCGAGATTGCGCTTTTCATTCAAGTCGGGGGTCTGATCGGTCTGTGGCCGACACTGGGAATCGTTGTCCTGACGGCCATTCTGGGTACCTGGCTGGTGCGCAGTCAGGGTGCGCGCGCGATCGCCAACCTGCGGCATTCGTTCGCCGAATTGCGCGATCCGTCGGAACCGCTGGCGCATGGCGCGATGATCCTGCTGGCCGGGGCGCTGCTGTTGACGCCGGGGTTTTTCACTGATGCGGTGGGCTTTGCGCTCCTCATTCCGGCGTTCCGGGCGACGGCGTTCCGTTTCGTGAAATCACGGATCACGGTGCAAGGATTTGCTTATGGTGATTCGCCGCAGTCCCGGCCCGATGACCGGGTGATCGAGGGCGAGTATGAGGATGTTTCGCCGCCGGTGCGCCCGACGCATGGCGGCTCGGGCTGGACACGCCACTAACGCCGGGCACTGCGGGCGAGGCATTGAGGCGCCCGGAAATGGCTGCTAGGTAGCGTCAAAATTTATTCAGGGAGCATCTCATATGGCCGACGAAAACAAATCCGACGGGACTGCCGCCGCGCAGCCGCAGATCAGTGCCAAGGTGCTGGCACAGTTCATCCGCGACATGTCGTTTGAAAACATTCTGGCCCAGAAGGGCACCAAAGGTGACGTGCAGCCCGAAATTCAGGTGCAGGTCAATCTGGATGCCCGCAAGCGCGGTGCCGAGAACCAGTTCGAAGTGATTACCAAGCTCAAGATCAACTCAAAGACCAAGGACGGCGGCGAACCGTTGTTCGTTTTCGAGCTAGAATATTCGGGTGTGTTCCAGGTCGACGGTGTGCCCGAAGAACAGATGCATCCCTATCTGCTGATCGAATGCCCGCGGATCACCTTTCCGTTCGTTCGCCGGATCGTCAGTGATGTGACGCGCGATGGCGGCTTTCCACCACTGAATCTGGAAACCATTGATTTTCTTGCACTTTACCGGGCCGAATTGGCGCGCCGGGTCGAAGTGAACAAAGACAAGGTCAACTGAATTTAGTCCAGACCGCCGCGGGACCCAGTTTGGCAACAAAGGCGTCATGGGCGGCGGTTTCCGCGGCGTCTCGTCGCGGCGGAAGGACAGCAGGCCGTGGACCGGGCCGCCATGTCATCTCGGTTTGCCCGGATGTTGCGGTGCCGTGAGCGGCAAGCCCGAAATCGGGTTGCCGGCCGCCGATCAATTCCAGATAGACTTCGGCCAAAATCTCGCTGTCAAGCAAGGCGCCGTGCAGTGTGCGCGCCGAATTGTCGATGCCAAAGCGGCGACAGAGCGCATCGAGCGAGGCGGGCGAACCGGGATACTTGCGTCGTGCCATGCCGACCGTATCAATCGCGCGATCCATCGGCAGGGGCGGCTGTTTGATCCAGGCCAATTCAGCGTTGAGAAATTTCATGTCGAAGGCGGCGTTGTGGATAACCAGATGCGAATCCTCGCCAATGAAGTCCAGAAACGCCTGTGCGATGTCGGCGAACACCGGCTTGTCGCGGAGAAATTCGTCGCCCAGCCCGTGCACCTCGAAGGCGCCCGCCGGCATGGCGCGCTGCGGATTGATGTATTGGTGATAGGTTCGTCCGGTCGGCATGTGGCCGATCAATTCGATCGCACCGATTTCGACGATACGGTCGCCTTCGGCAGGTTCAAACCCTGTGGTTTCAGTATCAAGCACGATTTCACGCATGGGCGAGTTTCCTGCGGATGCTGGCAATGAGTACGTCGACGGCGGCGCGGGCACCCTCAAAGGATATGGTGTCGATGATATGGGTGGCGTGGGCGCGTTTTTCATCGTCGGGCAATTGGCGCGACAGGATGGTTTCGAACTGTTCACGGGTCATGTCGGGGCGCGACAGGACGCGCGCAGCCTGAATATCAGCCGGAGCGCTTACGACGACGGTGGCATCCAGCCAGGTATCGGCGCGGGTTTCGAACAGCAGCGGAATGTCGAAAACCGCAATGTCCGATGTGGTGCGGGCCAAAAAGGCCTGGCGATCGCGGGCAACCAGCGGATGCACGATCCCCTCGACAATGGCCAGAACGCCAAGGTCGGCCGTGATCATGATCTTGAGCATAGGCCGCGACACGGCACCACCAACAATCGCCTCGGGGAGGACGGCGCGGATCGGTTCGACAGCGGCACCATCCTTGTCATAAAGCTTGTGTACGGTGGCGTCTGCGTCCCAGACCGGAATGTCGGCATCGCGGAACATCTGCGCCGTGGTCGATTTGCCCATGCCGATAGACCCGGTCAGCCCCAAGCAATACGTCATCCCAGAATCGCTTTGCGGGCAGCGTCGTCAACCTCCGGTCTGACACCGAACCAGCGTTCAAAGCCGGGAACGGCCTGATGCAGCAGCATTCCCAACCCATCGACCGTGACGCAGCCCGCCGCCTTTGCAGCCTGCAGCAGCCGGGTGTCCAGCGGGTCGTAGACCAGATCGGTGACCAGCGCACCCTTTTGCAGACCGTCCAGCGGAACGCGGAAATCGGCAGCGCCGGTCATCCCGAGCGAGGTCGTGTTGACCACGGTCGCGGCATCTTCGAGCATATTGCCGGCCTGCACCCAATCCACCACGATGATCCGTTGGCCGAATTCCGATTTCAGCGCTTCGGCCTTGGGCCGGGTACGGTTGGCCAGTAGGATTTCGCGCACACCGACGTCGATCAACGAAGCGATGACCGCGCGGGCGGCACCGCCAGCACCAAGAACGGCGGCGGGTCCGGCATCGGGCCGCCAATCGGGAGCGCCCTGTCTGAGGTTGGCGATAAAGCCATATCCATCGGTATTGTCGGCGTGAACCTTGCCATCCTTGCGAAAGATCAGTGTGTTGGCTGCTCCGATCAGGGTGGCGCGGTCGGTGACGAGATCGGCCAGTTCCATCACCGCAACCTTGTGCGGAATGGTAATGTTGACGCCGACAAAGCCCATGTGGGGCAAGGCACGGATGACCTCGGCCAGATTGTCCTTTTCAACATGAAGCGGCACATATTCGCCGGGCAACGCAAGTGTGCGCAGCCAGTGCCGGTGCAGGCGCGGCGATTTCGAGTGGGCAATCGGGTTGCCGATGACCCCGGCCAGTGGAATGTGATGGATATTCATCGGGGCAATGTTCCCCGAAGCGCGAGATAAGACAAGAGTTCGAGAAGCGGCAGGCCGAGAACGGTAAAGTAGTCACCTTCGATGCGGGCAAACAGGCGGGCACCTTCGCGTTCGAGTTTGTAGGATCCGACGGAATCGGCAATATCGGGCCAGTTGCGCGCCACATAGGCGTCAAGATAGGCGTCGGACAGGGCGTGCATCATCAGACGAACCTGACCGACATGCCGCCACTGGGGTGCACCATCGGCATGGACAACGACCGCCGAGAGGAGCTGGTGGGTTTGGCCGCTGAGACTGGCAAGCTGGGCGCGGGCAGCGTCCTTTGTCGGCGGCTTGGAGAGGCAAGCGCCCTGAAACGCCAGTATCTGATCGCAGCCGATCACCAGAGCGTCGGGGTGTTTTGCCGCCACCCGCCGGGCCTTCATTTCGGCAAGTGTGTCAGCAATGTCACGGGGCAGCGCGTTTTCGACGCGAAGGGATTCACGAACCGCGACTTCGTCGATCGGCGCGGTAACGACATCAAAGGGCACGCCGGCGTTGCGCAAAAGGTCAGCCCGGATCGCCGAGGACGAGGCGAGGATGTTACGGGTGGTCATGTGGACAAGCCTGCGGGAAACCTGGGGGGCCGAATTCGCGGCGACTGTGCAGGGTTTGGAACAAAAGGGGAAGGGCCGAGTTTTGCCGCGCGGGCCGGTCTGTGCCAGCGAAACCATCCACCGTGGACATGAATAAGTCCGGCTGTGGGTAACTATTGTAGTTTGGCAGAGTCAAGGTGGCGCGGGATGAAAACTACGTCTGTGTTCTTGAGATAAACTATTGATTTTGTTTTTAAAAATCGTAGTTTTAGCCGGTTCATTCCATTTCGTTCACCAGACAGCCCCGGGATAAGTCTGCGGAGGAATCGCCCGAGCAGGGTTATCCCCCGCGTTACATCAACATCTTTTCTTTTAATATTAATTATTTAATGAAGGGTCAGGAGAATGAAGGAGTTGGGCAAGACATGATCGGTGTGCTGTATCCATGGATCAAGGCCCTGCATGTGCTGGCTGTCATATCATGGATGGCAGGGCTTTTGTATTTGCCACGGTTGTTCGTCTATCATGCGGAGCGGGCCAAGCCCGGTTCCGAGACCGATCAGACGTTTCAGGTGATGGAGCGCAAGTTGTTGCGGCTGATCATGACCCCGGCGATGATCGTGGCCTGGGGTTGCGGGCTGATCCTGATCGGTATGGGTGGCTTTGACTGGGGCGCAGGATGGGTCTGGGTCAAGATGCTGGCCGTCATCGCGATGACGGTGATGCATTTCTGGCTGGCGGCGGAAGTAAGGTCGTTTGCCGCAGGCAGCAACGGGCGCAGCGGGCGGACCTTCAGGCTGGCCAACGAGGTGCCGACGGTGCTGATGCTGGTGATCGTCGTCATGGTGATTGTGCGGCCATTCTGAGAGGTGATTGACGAAAGCGGGCTGAGGTCCTATATCCGTCCCGCCTGACCGTCCGGACAGGATATTTTCCGATCTTTGATCGCCAGAGTGACAGCCCTTGTCGGCTGCAACAGGATTTCCCATGTCGCAACACCGTCTGAACCTTGCCGATCTCAAGGCGCAAAGTCCCAAGGACCTGCTGTCGATGGCAGAAGAACTGGAGATCGAAAACGCTTCGACAATGCGGAAAGGGGACATGATGTTCTCGATCCTTAAGGAGCGGGCGGATGAGGAATGGGTGATCGGCGGTGACGGCGTGCTCGAGGTGCTGCAGGACGGTTTCGGGTTTTTGCGGTCGCCCGAGGCAAACTATCTGCCGGGTCCGGACGATATCTACGTCAGTCCGGACATGATCCGGCAGTTCTCGCTGCGGACCGGCGATACGGTGTCCGGGGTGATTCAAGAGCCGAACGACAACGAGCGCTACTTTGCCCTGATGAGCGTCGAATCGATCAATTTCGAGGATCCGGAAAAGGCTCGTCACAAGGTGGCGTTCGATAACCTGACACCGCTTTACCCGGATGAACCGCTGAAAATGGAGATCGAAAGCGATCCGACGATCAAGGACAAATCGGCGCGGATCATCGACCTGGTGGCGCCGATCGGCAAAGGCCAGCGCGGGCTGATCGTGGCGCCGCCACGAACCGGCAAGACGGTGCTGCTGCAGAACATCGCCCAGTCGATCGCGACGAACCATCCGGAAATCTATCTGATCGTGTTGTTGATCGACGAGCGGCCCGAAGAGGTCACAGACATGCAACGGTCGGTCAAGGGCGAAGTTGTCAGTTCGACCTTTGACGAACCAGCGTCGCGGCATGTTGCGGTCAGCGAAATGGTGATCGAAAAAGCCAAGCGGCTGGTTGAGCACAAGCGCGATGTGGTGATCCTGCTGGATTCGATAACCCGATTGGGGCGTGCCTTTAACACCACGGTGCCGTCTTCGGGCAAGGTGCTGACAGGCGGTGTCGATGCGAATGCGCTGCAACGGCCGAAACGGTTCTTTGGCGCGGCGCGCAATATCGAAGAGGGCGGGTCGCTGACCATTATCGCGACGGCGCTGATCGATACCGGCAGCCGGATGGACGAGGTGATCTTTGAGGAATTCAAGGGGACCGGCAACAGCGAGATCGTGCTGGACCGCAAGGTTGCCGACAAACGGGTCTTCCCGGCGATGGATATTCTGAAGTCCGGGACCCGGAAAGAGGAACTGCTGGTCGAGAAAAGCGATCTTGCCAAGACCTACGTCTTGCGCCGGATCCTGAACCCGATGGGGACGACGGATGCCATCGAATTCCTGCTGTCGAAACTGAAACAGACCAAGACCAATTCTGACTTTTTCGATTCGATGAATACCTAAATCTATTTTATAGCAATGGGTTAGGTTATGGATACGATCTTTGCCCAAGCGACGGCGACGGGCAAAGCCGGGCTTGCCGTGATCCGTATTTCAGGGCCTTTGGCATTGCAAGCTGCGGCGAGGCTGGCGGGACCGTTGCCGTCTGCCGGTCGGCATCTGCGGCGCTTGTTGGACCCGGCAGGCGAATTGCTGGACGAGGCGTTGGTGCTGATCTTTGCCGATGGTCACAGCTTTACCGGTGAGCCGACGGTGGAGCTGCATCTGCATGGCAGCACAGCGGTCGTCGGATCGGTCTTGCGAGTTTTGGGTGCACAACCGGATTTGCGGACGGCTGAACCGGGAGAGTTTACCCGCCGGGCATTGGAAAACGGGCGGCTGGATCTGGCGCAGGTCGAGGGGCTGGCCGACCTGATCGAAGCCGAGACCGAAGCGCAGCGGCGCCAGGCGGTGCGGGTGATGACGGGGGCGCTGGGTGAGATTGCCGGGCGGTGGCGACGGTCCCTGATCCGCGCGACGGCACTGATCGAGGCAACAATCGATTTTGTCGATGAGGATGTGCCGGTTGATGTCGTGCCGGAAGTGCGGGCGCTGCTGACGGATGTGGTTGGTGAAATGCGGGCAGAGGCGTCAGGGTCGCGGATCGCCGAGCGGATCAGGAACGGATTTGAGGTCGCGATTGTGGGTGCGCCGAACGTCGGCAAATCGACACTTCTGAACCGCCTGGCAGGCCGCGAGGCGGCAATCACGTCGGAGTTTGCAGGCACCACCCGTGACGTGATCGAGGTGCGGATGGATCTTGGCGGGTTGCCGGTGACCTTGCTGGACACGGCGGGCCTGCGGGACTCGGTGGACCCGGTGGAAGAGATCGGGATTGCCCGGGGCCTTTCGCGGGCGCTGGGCGCCGATTTGCGGGTTCACCTTGTCTTGCGCGGCGAACAGCCGATTTTGGTGCCCGACGCGGACGATCTTATTGTTGTCGCAAAATCTGATCTGGGGTCGGGCGCAAGCGTTCTTGGGGTGTCCGGGATGACCGGCGAAGGTATTGACCGACTGATTGACGCCGTGACGGCGGTTCTCCGAGCGCGCGTTTCAGGCGTCGGCGTCGCCATGCGGGAACGACATAGGGCGGCGATTTTGCGAGGTGTGGCCGGGTTGGAGGCGGCTTTGGCCGGGTTCGGGACAGCTGAATTGCAGGTTGATCTGGTGGCGGAAGAGTTGCGGACGGCGGTGCGGGCCGTTGACTCTTTGGTGGGGAAGATAGATGTGGAGCACATTCTTGACGAAATCTTTGCCAGCTTTTGCATCGGCAAATGAGGAGTGTTTCACGTGAAACATGATGCTTTCGATGTTTTGGTTATCGGCGGCGGCCATGCCGGTTGCGAAGCGGCCCTGGCGGCGGGCCGTTTCGGGGTACGGGTTGCGCTTGTGACTTTGTCGAAACAGAGCATCGGGGTGATGTCGTGCAACCCGGCGATTGGCGGTTTGGGCAAAGGGCATCTTGTGCGCGAAATCGACGCGCTGGATGGCGCGATGGGCCGTGTAGCGGACCGCGCGGGGATACAGTTCCGGCTACTGAACCGTAAAAAAGGCCCGGCGGTGCAGGGGCCGCGTGCACAGGAAGACCGGGGGCTGTATCGCGCAGCGATGCGGCACGAAATTTTTTCTGCACCCAATATTGTTGTCGTCGAAGGCGAAGCGGTCGATTTTTCGATGTCAGGCAACTCCGTGACAGGTCTGGAGTTGGCGGACGGGACGATTCTGGACTCTCGCGCGGTGATCCTGACGACCGGGACATTCCTGCGGGGGGTCATCCATATCGGTGATATCTCGCGGCCCGGTGGTCGTTTTGGTGAGGCGCCGTCTGTCAAGATGGCGGATCGGCTCGATGGTTTTGGCCTGCCGAAGGGACGATTGAAAACTGGCACACCCCCGCGACTGGACGGTCGCACGATCAACTGGGACAGCCTCGAATCACAACCTGGTGACGTAGAACCAGCAATGTTTTCGTTTCTTTCCAATGGGGTGACTGCGCCACAAATCGCCTGCGGTATTACCCATACGAATGAAAATACGCACGACATCATTCGATCGAATCTGGGTCTGTCGGCGATGTATGGCGGGCATATTGACGGGGTCGGGCCGCGCTATTGTCCATCAATTGAAGACAAGGTTGTGCGATTTTCCGACAAGACCTCGCATCAGGTATTCCTGGAGCCGGAAGGGATAAACGACCATACGATCTATCCTAACGGGATTTCGACGTCGCTGCCGACAGAAGTGCAGGAGAGTTATGTGCGATCGATCCAGGGGCTGGAAAACGCACAGATCATCCAGCCGGGTTATGCCATCGAATATGACTACATTGATCCACGCGCCCTTGACCTGGGGCTTGCGGTCAAGGGGTTCGCTGGACTGTATCTTGCCGGTCAGATCAACGGGACGACCGGGTATGAAGAGGCGGCGGCGCAGGGTCTTGTTGCGGGGTTGAATGCGGCGCGGTTTGCGCAGAATGGAGAACCTGTCCATTTCAGCCGTACGACATCCTATATCGGGGTCATGATTGATGATCTGGTCGCGCGGGGGGTTACAGAACCCTATCGGATGTTCACATCGCGTGCTGAATTCCGATTGGCACTGCGGGCCGACAACGCCGATCAACGGCTGACTTCGTTTGGCCGCGAAATCGGGTGCGTGTCGAGCGGACGCTGGCGCGTTTACGCTGAAAAGGCGGAAACCCTGGCCAGCGTCAGGTCATCCCTGATGCAGGTGCAGTTTACGGCGCGCGATCTGGCCGCCGCCGGGCTGAACCTCAACCCCGACAGCCAGAATCGCAATGGTCTTGAAGTGCTGGCGCTGGTCGATGCGCGTTTTGAACATATCATTGAATCGAAACCGGAATTTACAGATGTGCCGGGCGACATTGCCGATCAGATCAAACGTGATGCTCTTTATGCGCACTACATCGAACGGCAGGCCCGCGATGTCGCCGCGATGTCTCGGGACGAAGCACAATCACTTCCTGATTGGCTGAACTATACGGTGATTCCCGGTCTTTCGACCGAATTGCAACAAAAACTGACACAAAGTCGGCCAGCGACATTGGGACATGCGGCCCGGATCGAGGGGATGACGCCGGCGGCCCTGATCGTGCTGGCGGCGCACCTGCGTAGATCGAACCTGAAGTCGGCATGATATCACGGGTTGGCGCCTATCTTTTCAAGGACGGCGATGTTTCACGTGAAACAATCGATAGGTTGGATGCTTTCGCGGCCCTCGTCACACACTGGACGCAACACATCAACCTCGTTTCGACATCCTCGGTCCCGCACTTGTGGGATCGTCATATCCTAGATTCCGCACAACTCTACGAACTGGCCGGAACCAGTTGGAAACGTTGGGTGGATCTTGGCAGCGGTGGCGGTTTTCCGGCGATCGTCATCGCGATAATGGCGACCGAACGTGATCCCGCAGCGCAGGTGATCATGGTTGAAAGTCACGCCCGCAAGGCCACGTTCCTGCGCACCGCGATTCGAGAGTTGGCGTTGAACGCAATCGTTCACGCGACCCGGATTGAAAGTTTGGCGCCAATGGCCGCTGATGTCGTCTCGGCGCGCGCACTAACCGACCTGTCGCACCTCATTGGATATGCTTTGCCGCATCTGAACCCGCAAGGGACTGCATTATTTCCCAAGGGCCGAAGATCGGCCGAGGAAATTCAGCAGGCCCGACGCCTTTGGCGCTTTGAACTGAAGGAAGTTCCAAGTAAGACCGACCAAGATGCCTCACTCCTCTGCCTCAGGGAAATTGCCCGTGCCTGATCTCAGCCGCTTGCATGATCCGCGAATCATTGCCATCGCGAACCAAAAAGGCGGCGTCGGTAAAACCACTACTGCCATCAACCTGTCGGCGGCCTTGGCCGAATCCGGGCGTCGGGTTCTGTTGGTTGACCTGGATCCACAGGGGAACGCGTCGACCGGACTCGGGATCGAGATCGAATCGCGTCGATTCACCACCTACGATTTCATTCTTGGCGAGGTGAAGCCCGAGGATGTCGTCCAGAAATCCAATGTTTCCAATCTGTTGATCGTACCAGCGACGATCGACCTCAGTTCGGCCGATATCGAGCTCATTGCCAACGAAAAGCGCAGTTTCATGTTGCATGATGCGTTGCGGCAGCCGGCAATGGACGCCTTTGCGCTCGATTATATCCTGATCGACTGTCCGCCCTCCCTCAACATCCTGACGGTCAATGCGATGGTTGCCGCCGATTCCATTCTGGTGCCACTGCAAAGCGAATTCTTTGCCCTCGAAGGATTGTCGCAGCTCATGCTGACATTGCGCGAGGTCCGTCAAACCGCCAATCCGAAATTGCGGATCGAAGGCGTCGTCCTGACGATGTATGATCAACGCAACAACTTGTCGCAGCAGGTCGAGGCCGATGCCCGCAAAAATCTTGGCGATCTGGTGTTCAAGACGGTGATCCCGCGCAACGTCCGGCTCAGCGAAGCGCCGTCTTATGCCATGACCGCGCTCGCTTATGACAGCGCATCAAAAGGCAGCCAAGCGTACCGTGAACTGGCGGTCGAACTCATGGAAAAAGAGGTTTAGTCAGATGGCCGATAAATCAGCAAGACCTCGTGGGCTCGGTCGCGGGCTTTCCGCCCTGATGTCGGATGTCACACCGCCGTCGGATGCGGGTGCTGCCGACACCGTCCGCAGATCGGACATGTCCTTGCCGATTGAGAGGATCCGCCCAAACCCGAATCAGCCGCGGCGCACTTTTGACGAAGAAGCCATGGCCGAACTCGCCGCGTCGATTCGCCAGAAAGGCATCATTCAGCCGCTGATTGTCCGGCCTGACCCGAATTACCCGGACGATTTTCAGATTGTCGCAGGGGAGCGCCGCTGGCGGGCAGCGCAACTGGCAAATATTCATCAAGCTCCTGTTATTATTAGAGAATATAGCGACACCGAAATTCTCGAAATTGCCATTATTGAGAATATCCAGCGCGCCGACCTGAACCCTATCGACGAGGCGACGGGCTATCGGCAGCTGATGGACAATTTTGGTCATACGCAGGAGCAACTTGCCGCCGCCCTTGGCAAGAGCCGTAGCCACATTGCGAACCTGTTGCGCCTGCTGACACTTCCCGAGGATGTTCAGGCCTATCTGGTCGAGGGCCGGCTGACGGCCGGTCACGCTCGGGCGCTTGTCGGCCGTGACGATGCGGGCGCTTTAGCCCGGCGGATCATCCAGAAGGGTCTGTCGGTGCGCGATACCGAGCTGCTCACCAAGAAATCAGTCGATGGGCCCAGGAAAGCCAGTCGGACGGGTGGAAAGCTGGATAAGGACGCCGACACAGTTCAGATTGAACGCGAACTCGGTGCCGCCCTCGGTTTGAGGGTCAGCATCGATCACGATCCGGGCAAAGAGTCTGGTCGACTTGTGTTAAGTTATCGCGACCTTGCCCAGCTTGATGACCTCCTGCGCGCACTTTCAGGCGACTAAAGTGCCACGATTTTTGATGGATACAGAAACCCTGCAAACTTCCCGCGCTTGCGTCGTATTTTGACGAGATCGAGAATCGCCCTGATCTAGTCCGCCAGAAGCGTCCCGAGCACGGCATTCAAGACGGGCCTTCCCCTTGCGGTCACGGCCAGCATGTTTCCGACGCGTCCGATCAGGCCATCATCACGTAACCTATTGATCTGGCGTTCCAATTCCAGACCATTTGCCAATCCGAGTCGCCCGATGTCGACACCTTCAGTCAACCGAAGACCCATCAGCAGATATTCGGTCCGCTGTTCGTCTGCGGTCAGCGCCTGCCGACTGCTCTCGCCGTTGCCGGTGCGGCCGACGCGGTCGAGCCAATCTCCCGGCGCCAGCGGCGTCTCGGTCGCATATCTTTGACCGGCCAGCGTCAGCCGCCCATGCGCGCCGGGACCGATGCCGACATAGTCGCCAGACCGCCAATAGATCAGGTTGTGCCGGCTTTCCTGTCCGCTTTTGGCGTGATTCGAGACCTCATATGCCGCAAACCCGCGTTTGTGCGCGATCTCTTGCGTCTGCTCGTACATGTCGGCGGCCAAATCCTCGTCCGGCAGGCCGCGCAGTTTTCCCAGTGCGTGACGCGTCCCAAAAACCGTACCCGGCTCGATTGTCAGCTGGTACAGCGACAGGTGATCGACAGCCATCGCAAGTGCCTGATCCAGTTCCGACTGCCAATCGGCAAGGGTTTGATTTTGCCGCGCATAGATCAGGTCGAAACTGATCCGCTCGAACTGATTGCGGGCCACATCGAATGCTTCAAATGCTTCGTCGGCCGTATGCATGCGGCCGAGCGAACGCAAGTCTTTATCATTAAGTGCTTGGATTCCCAAGGAAATCCGATTCACGCCGGCGTCATGGTAGGCCGCGAACCGACCTGCCTCGACCGAGGTCGGGTTTGCCTCGAGCGTCACTTCGACATCGTTGGCAAAGGCCCATTCGGCCCCGGCCGCCTGCACGATCGCGGCGACCGTCGATGGCGCCATCAAACTGGGTGTGCCGCCGCCAAAGAAAATTGATCGCAGCACCCGGCCCTTGGTTTCGGCCCCGATTCGGCCGATTTCACTGACATAGGCCCGCCGCCACCTATCCTGATCAACGGTCTGCGCGACATGGGAATTGAAATCGCAGTAGGGGCACTTGGCCTGACAGAACGGCCAATGGACATACAGACCGAACCCACCATTTTCCCAATCTTCAGGCAAAACAACCCCTTACAAGCTTGGCAAAGGCATCCGAGCGATGGCTGATCCGGTTCTTTTCCAGCTGATCCATCTGCGCAAATGTCAGGTCGTAGCCGTCAGGCTGAAAGATCGGATCATAGCCATGCCCGTGATCGCCCCGCATCGGCCAGACGATCCGCCCCGCCGTGACGCCATTGAAAACTTCATCATGCCCATCGGGCCAGGCCAGAACCAAAGTGCAACAGAATCGCGCCGTTCGCGGCTCTGCGGCGCTTGTTTCCTGCAGTTTGTCCCAGGTCAGACGCATCGCACGCGCGAAATCGCGGCCATCGGGTCCTTCGGCCCAGTCCGCCGTATGCACCCCCGGCGCCCCGCCCAGCGCATCAATCTCGATCCCGCTGTCGTCGGCCAGGGCCGGCAGGCCAGTCGCCCGCGCCGCCGCATGTGCCTTGATGCGGGCATTGCCCACAAATGTCGTTTCGGTCTCGTCCGGTTCGGGCAACCCGTGGTCAACATTTGACGTAATTCGCACCGAGAATGGCTCTAGCAAGGCGGAAATCTCTTGCAGCTTGCCGCGATTGTGTGTCGCGACAACAAGCTCAGGTTCAATGAACGCCCGCGTCATGCGACCGCATTCCGCTGCGCCTCGGCCAGCGTCTGGGCGCCTTTGTGGGCCAGATCCAGCAAAGTGTTCATCTGGTCGCGGCTGAATGTCGCGCCTTCGGCGGTCATCTGTACTTCGATCAGGCGGTCGGTTGTCATCACGAAATTGCCGTCAACCCCTGCTTCGCTATCCTCGGGGTAGTCCAGATCCAGGATCGGCTGTCCCGCATAGATTCCGCAACTGACCGCCGACACCGGATCGATCATCGGATCGCTGGAGATCAATCCGGCCTTGCGCAATTTGTTCACCGCCAGTTTCAGCGCGACCCAACCGCCGGTGATCGCGGCGCAGCGGGTCCCACCATCGGCTTGCAGAACGTCGCAATCAACCACGATCTGACGTTCGCCAAGCGCGACCCGGTCAACCCCGGCGCGCAAGCTGCGGCCGATCAACCGCTGGATTTCCTGGGTGCGCCCCGATTGCCCGTCCTTGGCCTCGCGCCGCATCCGCGTGTTGGTCGCCCGCGGCAGCATGCCATACTCCGCAGTCACCCAGCCAAGCCCCGAATTTTTGAGGAACGGCGGCACGCGCTCGTCAATCGTTGCGGTACACAGCACATGGGTATCGCCGCATTTGATCAGGCAGGACCCCTCGGCGTGCCGGGTTACCCCGGTTTCGATGGAAACGGCACGCATTTCGTCGGTTTTTCGCCCAGATGGCCGCATGTCACTTGTCCTTTCAGGTTCGCGCGGTGGATACGCCGCCGGTCGATGAAATCCAACCCCGATTGACGCCCCCGCTTGCATGGTCTTAATTGGCCCGCCTGTTGCGGAGCACCGGATGCCGGAAAAGACCCATCAGATCGACGAGATGAGCGAGCGTTCGCGCGAAGTTTTCCGGCGCGTTGTCGAAGGCTATCTTGAATCCGGCGTGCCGGTCGGGTCGCGATCCCTGACCCGCACTATGACCGAACAAGTCAGTGCTGCGACCATCCGCAACGTCATGCAGGACCTTGAATACATGGGTTTGCTGGGCAGTCCGCACGTCAGCGCCGGGCGGATCCCGACGCAACAGGGCCTGCGCATGTTTGTCGACGGCCTGCTCGAGGTTGGCGACCCCACCGGCGACGACCGCGACATGATCGACCAGACACTGGGCACGGACGGTAACGATGTCGCGTCCTTGCTCGACAGGGTCGGCGCCGCCTTGTCGGGTGTCACCAAAGGGGCAAGTCTGGTCCTCAGTCCGAAACACGAGGCGGCGATCAAGCATATCGAGTTTGTTTCGCTCTCCGCTGACCGCGCCCTCGTGGTGCTTGTCTTTGTCGACGGCCACGTCGAAAACCGCCTGTTCACGCCGCCGCCCGGGCAGACGCCGTCGTCGATGCGCGAGGCGGCAAATTTCGTCAATTCGCTGGCCGAGGGGCGGACGTTGTCCGAACTTGGCATCGTCATCGCGAATGAAATCAAGAATCGCCGCCAGGAAATCGACAGTCTCGCTGCCGCGATGGTCGAAGATGGCCTCGCCACCTGGGTCAATCAGGGCGA
>JBBKXP010000140.1:0-9555 GCA_037969545.1 Paracoccaceae bacterium
TTGCCACCCTCAGCGGGCGGATGGATCTGACCCGATTGCTGGCGGCCCATCCAACGCTGACCCCCTACATCACGTTTGAAATTACCGAGGACGTTTTCATCAACCGTTCGGCCGCCGGATTCCTCAGCATCGGTGCTGGCCTTGGGGTTGCGGTGATTGCCGAAGGCGTGGAAACGACAGACCAGTTGCAGCACCTGCGCCGTCTGGGGTGCAGGTTTGCCCAGGGCTATCTGTTTGGCAAGGCGATGCCGCTGGCCGAAACCCGGATCAGGCTGTTCACCGAACAGGTGGCTAGTGCCCCGGCCGACATCAAGCGCGTTGCAATTTGACCGCCTCTTGCCGGGCCAGCCGGATCAAGTGAGAAATGAACGGGCGGGTCGTATCCTCGTCCCGCGTCGCCGCGTACAAACGCCGCGTGATCCCACCCTCGGTCAGCGGCTTAGTGACGTAGTCGGCATTATAGCGCACCTGCCGCACAACCCAGTCAGGCAGTACCGCCACCCCCCGGTTGGATGCCACCAGCAGCAGGATTACAGCCGTCAGTTCGACCTGGCGCACCGCCGCCGGTTCGACCTTTGCGGGGGTCAAGAGTTGCGAAAAGACGTCAAGCCGGGCGCGATCCACCGGATAGGTGATCAGGGTCTGACCGCGGAAATCGTTCGCCTCGATCACGTCCTTTTGCGCCAAAGGATGCTGCGCACTGGCGACAAACACCGGATTGTAGTCGAACAGCGGGGTAAAGGTGATGCCCGGCATGTCTTCGGGGTCGGACGATACCACCAGATCGACAACTTCACGGCGCAGGGCTGGCAGCGCATCAAAGGCCAGACCAGGGCGGATATCGACATCGACATCAGGCCAAGCCTTGCGAAACGCCTCGAGTACTGGAAACAGCCATTCAAAGCAGGCATGGCATTCGATGGCGATGTGCATTCGACCCGCCCGGCCCGAAATCAACCCTTCGAATTCCGCCTCAAGATCGGCGACTTGCGGCAGGAAACTTTCGGCCGCGGCCAGCAGTTTCATTCCCGCCGCGGACAGTTTCAGCGGTTTTGAGCGGCGCACGAACAGTTCGACACCTGCCTGATCTTCGATTCCCTTGATCTGGTGCGACAGCGCCGACTGGGTGATGTTGAGCTGATCTGAAGCGCGGGCCAGCCCGCCGGTATCGTGGATCGCCTTGATCGTGCGCAGGTGGCGGAATTCGATGTGCATGTGAACCGGACTCATGATCTTGGTGAATGTTATGAATTTGTCTCACATCGCGAAAACTGGGACAAGGGGGCAACCAGATACAGGACAGAGCCCATGCGCCCCGATGTTTCCTTTGAATTCTTTCCGCCAAAATCTTTGGAAGGATCGTTTCGGTTGTGGGACTGCATCAATACGCTTGCCCCGCTGGACCCGGCGTTCGTCAGCGTCACATACGGCGCGGGCGGTGCCACCCGCAGCCTCACGCACGAGGCGGTGGGCGCGATCCACGCGACAACCGGGTTGAATGTCGCGGCGCATCTGACTTGCGTCGATGCGAGTCGCACCGAAACCATGGCCATCGCGCAAGGCTATGCCGATGCCGGTGTGACCGAGATCGTCGCGCTGCGTGGCGATGCCCCCAAGGGCGCTCCGGGATTCAGCGCCAAGCCTGACGGTTTCGCTTCGTCCGTCGCATTGATTGCGGCACTCGCCGAGACCGGCCAGTTCAATATCCGGGTTGGTGCCTATCCCGAAAAACACCCCGAAGCAGCAGACCAGCAGGCCGATATCGCCTACCTCAAGCGCAAGATCGACGCCGGCGCGACAAGTGCGATCACGCAATTCTTTTTCAGGGCGGAAACGTTTTTCAGGTTCCGCGATGCCTGCGAGAAGGCGGGGATCGCAGCGCCGATCATCCCCGGCATCCTGCCGATCGAAAACTGGGCCGGGGCACGCAAGTTTGCCGATGCCTGCGGCACCAGAATACCGCTGGTGGTCAGCGACGCATTTGAACATGCGACGCGGGACGGCACGACAGATCTGTTGGCCACCGCTTTGGCCACCGAACTGTGCGACGATCTGCTGCAAGGCGGTGTTGACCACCTGCATTTCTACACGCTCAACCGTCCCGAACTGACGCGCGATGTCTGCCATGCCCTTGGAATCTCCCCCAAGGTGCGGTTGCAGAACGTCGCCTGACAGAGCGACCTCTGGCATGCGTCCCCGTGCCAGAGGCGCATTGCAAGTTCACTTTGGCAACAGGTAGCGCAGCCGGTGGCCTGCGAGTGTCGGATGCGCCATTTCCGACGGATCCTTGCCGATAGCGCGGCGCCGCCGTGACAGAAACAGCTTGCCCCAGCCCCGCCATGTCCCGATCGACGGGGCGCGCGGATCTTGCGGGAACCGTTCGTGCCACCCGTCGGGAAGCGGCAGACCGCACATCGCCAGCCGCTCCAGCATCCAGACCAGCGGAATGTTCGCCAGAGGCCGGGCCCGGGCAACACCCCCAAGCTGGCCACCGACATCGCCGTGGGTGCCACGAAACCAGACCTGCTCCATCACACCATTCCAGCCCTGCGGTTTCTGCCAGAGGACCGGCGTATAGGCCTCGCGACCTTCGTCAATTGCCAGCGCGTGAAAGCCGTTCAGCACATGGTCGCCCAGGGCGTGATTGTGAAATTCGTTGCTGGAATGGGCCCAACGCCAGACGATCGGCAGGCGCAGGCCCAGCGCCTTGACCGTATCCCAGACCGCCACCGCCTCAACCATCACTTCGGGGTGGGTGTAAAGGGCGCGAAATTTCTCGGCATAGGGGCTGCGCCCGCCGGTGCGATAGTGCCGATAGGCCTGCCGGATGACCCGTTCGGCGGCAGAATCATGGCGCACCAGCCCGATCACATCGATCACCCCGGCGAGGGACCGCACCGCATAGGCGCCGCGCGAATAGCCGATCAGGATGATCCGGTCGCCGGGGCGAAACCGGCTGGCCAGCACCCCGTAGGCCCGCTGGATCTGGTGGTTGATGCCTTTGCCGGTGATCACGCTCCAGGTGCTGGACCAATCGCGCCACTGGACGCCGGCTTCGTAGTAAACTGTCAGGTTGGACTGCCGCCCCGCCTCGCGCAGCAGCTTGAATGTCAGACCGGCGTTGGTTTCCAACCCGGGGTCAAGCGAAGACATTGTGCCGTCGAGGATGATGACATGGATCGCCGGCCCCCGGGCGCGCGCCGGCGCATCCTCAGTCCGGGAACGGCGGCCGAACAGACCAAAGAACCAGTCGGCTATTGCGGCCATTCACCTGCGCCCCGGCGTCATTTCACTTTGGCGCAGCCTAGCGGGCGACGCGGACCTGTCCAGCCTGTGCGTGATCATATCGTCGGGGTTTAAAGACGGGGGTCAAAATGCGGCGACCGTCACGGTGTCGCGGGCGCCATAGCCATTGAACATGGTCGTGACGCCGTTCAGATAGGCTCCGGTGGCCGCAAAGACGATCCAGTCGCCTTCTGCCAGATCGGCTGGCAGGGCGACGCGCCCCGGCAGCACGTCCAGGCTGTCGCAGGTCGGGCCATAGACGATCCGGCCTTGGGTTGGTTGGCCGGTCGAACTGCCGACAACCCGAAACGCCGGAACCCCCATCGACGGAAATTCGGACAGCCCGCCATAGATACCGTCGCTCAGGTACACCCGCTCGCCACGGACCGATTTCACCTGCACCGCATAGGCGAAGGCGTCACCGACAAGGCCCCGCCCCGGTTCGCAAAGCAGTTCGGGACGGCCGGGGAACACACCGACGGCCCTATTGATCGCGGCAAAAAATGGTTGCAGATCAACTCCCTGCCCGCCACGCCCGGATGGAAAACCGCCACCGACATTCAGCCGGGCTATCGTCACGCCGGCGCTTTTGGCGATATCTGCGGCGGCGTGGATGTAGGTTGTCCAGGCGCCCGGATCCGCGCATTGGGTGCCGACATGGAACGTCAGCGCCGGGGTCAGGCCCCGTGCGACAACCGACTGCAACAGCGTGACGGCCATGTCGGGCTCGGCTCCGAACTTGGCACCAAAATTGTAGGCCGCGCCGGCGACGGGCAGTTTGAATCGCACCGCCACCTCGGATCCCGGATGTACGCCAGCCAGCTTATCCAACTCGCCCATGTCATCGACTGACCAACTCATTACACCAGCTGCGATCCCGGCTGCGACCTCAGCCCGGCTACGCACCGGGTTGTTGTAATGCATCGGCGCACCGGGGCACAGCCGCGAGATCAGCGCGATCTCGGCGGGCGAGGCGACGTCGAAACCATGCAGCCCGCCGGCCCACAGTTGGGAAATCACCTGATCGTCGGGGTTGGCTTTGACCGCGTAGGTGACGCGACCGGGAAATCCGGCGCGAAACTGGGCCAGCCGCGCGGCCAAAACGGCAGGGGCAAAGAAGTGCACCGGCCTGTCGGCAATCGCCGTTGCCAGATAGTCGGCCGGGGTTTGCGGGATCACGGGAAGCAGTTGCATCGAAACCTCATCAGATTTTCGAATAGTTTATCGTGCGGCATCGTCAGATTGCACAGGCAGCCTGTACAAAAGGACTCGCGATTTCGGCAGAACGCCGATATTGTCGGCATTATGACGGAACTCGATGAGATTGACCGCGCTCTGTTGGCGCATCTTGGGACCAACGCCCGCCTGCCGGTGGCGGTGCTGGCCAAGAAACTCGGGTTGGCGCGCACGACCGTGCAAGCGCGGATCGAACGGTTGGAGCGGTCCGGGATCATCGCAGGCTACACGGTCAAACTGTCAGATGCGGCGCGTGCGGGCATGATCCGCGCCACCGTTCTGATCCACCTGACCCCTGCCGCGCAATCCGCCGTTCTGTCGCAACTGAAACGCCTTCCGGCTGTCGAACAGGTCCACACGACGTCGGGAAGATTCGATCTGGCCTGCCTGCTGCAAACAACCACGACGCTGCAACTGGACCAAACCCTCGACAAGATCGGCGAGATAGACGGAGTGTTGGCGCTTGAAAGCCTCATTCACCTGTCGACGCGGATCGACCGGGCGCTGTAGCCCTTTCCCTTCACCCGGCCCCGCGTTATCTGATCCCCCGACAAAAAGGACGAGACCGATGCCGATGGAAAAGACATTCGACGCCGCCAGTGCCGAACCCCGGATCTACGCTGCCTGGGAAACGGCCGGGGCGTTCCGGGCCGGGGCGAATGCGTCGAAGCCCGAGACATTCACCATCATGATCCCGCCACCGAACGTCACCGGATCGCTGCACGTTGGTCATGCCTTCAACAACACGCTGCAAGATATCCTGACCCGCTGGAAACGGATGCAGGGGTATGACGTGTTGTGGCAGCCCGGCACGGATCACGCAGGCATCGCGACGCAGTTGGTGGTCGAGCGCAAGCTGGCCGAAAAAGGTAACGACAGCCGCGCCGAAATGGGGCGTGAAAAGTTTCTCAAAAAAGTTTGGGAGTGGAAGGCCGAAAGTGGCGGCAACATCCGCAACCAGTTAAAACGACTTGGGGCATCGTGTGACTGGGACCGCGAAGCCTTTACTATGGACCCGAATTTCCACGATGCCGTGATCAAGGTCTTTGTCGACATGTACGACAAGGGGCTGATCTATCGGGGCAAACGGCTGGTCAACTGGGATCCGCATTTCGAAACCGCGATTTCCGACCTTGAAGTTGAAAATGTGGAAACGCCCGGACACATGTGGCACTTTAAATACCCGCTGGCGGGCGGTGCGACCTATACCTATGTCGAAAAAGATCAAGACGGCGACGTGCTGTTCACCGAAGAACGCGACTACATCGCCATCGCCACCACCCGCCCCGAAACCATGTTGGGCGACGGCGCTATCGCGGTTCATCCATCAGATGAGCGTTACGCCGCAATCGTCGGACAACTGTGCGAAATTCCGGTTGGACCCAAGGAACATCGCCGCCTGATTCCGATCATCACCGACGACTATCCCGACCCAACCTTCGGATCGGGCGCCGTCAAGATCACCGGGGCGCATGATTTCAACGACTACGCCGTTGCGCAGCGCAACAAGATCCCGATGTATAGCCTGTTGGACACCAAAGGCGCGATGCGCGCCGATGGGCGACCTTACGGGGAAGAAGCCGCGAGTGCGCAGCGCATTGCGCAAGGTGCCGAGGATTTCGACGAGGCCAAGATCGCCGCGATGAACCTTGTCCCGGACGCCTATCGCGGCTTGGACCGTTTCGACGCCCGCAAGGCCGTCGTGGCCGACATCACCGCCGAGGGGCTGGCGGTGATGGTGCCAGTCACCGACCCCCGCCTTGGCAAACCGATCAAGGCACCGCTGGCCCCCGAGGAAGGCGGCGAGGCGCGGGATGATACATTGGTGCCGCTGGTCGAACCCAAACCCATCATGCAACCCTTTGGCGACCGCTCAAAAGTCGTGATTGAGCCGATGCTGACCGACCAGTGGTTCGTGGACACGGCCAAGATCGTCGGCCCGGCGCTGGACGCGGTGCGCAATGGCGACGTCAGGATCATGCCAGAGAGCGGCGAGAAGGTGTTCTATCACTGGCTGGAGAACATCGAGCCGTGGTGCATCTCGCGGAGGCTATGGTGGGGGCATCAATTACCAGTCTGGTATGGGCCAGCTATTGCCGATGACGGCGAGCCAGATTTTGGAAATCCCAAGCATTTTTGCGGTGCGAGTTTTGCCGCAGTAAAGAATCTGGCCGAAGCCTATTACTCCGGAAAATTTCAGATCGAAGAACTGGATTTTGAGAAAGCCAAGGCATGGCAGGCTAAATTCTTTGAAAGCTACAATCGGAAAGCGCAGTCTGCTGGTAAGGCGTTGGTTTCAGATGATGACATCAAGGCTAGCAAACTCTTTGAACTAGAAAAAATTGCCGGTCAAAATACTATCTTGCGACTTGGCCGCGACCCCGACGTCCTCGACACATGGTTCTCCTCGGGCCTCTGGCCGATCGGCACCCTTGGCTGGCCGAACTGGGACGACAGCACGCAGAAATACTTTCCCACCTCGGTCCTGATCACCGGGCAGGATATCCTGTTCTTCTGGGTCGCCCGGATGATGATGATGCAGCAGGCGGTGGTGGGCGAAAACCCGTTCCACACCGTCTATCTGCACCAACTTGTCCGCGACGAGAAGGGCGAGAAGATGTCGAAAACGCGGGGCAACGTCATTGACCCGCTTGATATCGTTGACGAATACGGGGCTGATGCGCTGCGGTTCACGATGGCGCAGATGGCGGCGCTCGGGGGGGTGCTGAAGCTGTCAGAGGACCGCATCAAGGGCTATCGCAACTTCGGCACGAAGCTGTGGAATGCCGCCAGGTTTGCCGAAATGAACGGCGCGACGCATAGCGACGGCGCGATTCCGACCCCGACCGCGACGGTCAACAAGTGGATCATCGGCGAAACCGCCAAGGTGCGCGCCGAGGTCGATACTGCCCTTGAAACCTACCGTTTCAACGACGCCGCCAACGCGCTTTACGCTTTTGTCTGGGGCAAGGTCTGCGACTGGTATGTCGAGTTTTCCAAACCGCTGCTGCTGGACGGCACGGACACCGAAAAGCACGAAACGCAGCGCACGATGGCCTGGGTCATCGACCAGTGCCTGATCCTGTTGCACCCGATCATGCCCTTCATCACCGAAGAACTCTGGGCCACCTTGGGCGACCATCCCAAACCGCTGATCCACACCGACTGGCCGACTTATGGCGACGAATTGGTCGATGTGGCGGCGATGGCCGAAATGACCTGGACAATTTCGTTGATCGACGGGATCCGCTCGGCGCGGGCACAGATGAACGTCCCGGCGGGGCTGAAAATTCCGGTACTGATGCTGGATGCCGACGACAGTGCGAGAACTACATTGGCCAGTAACGAGGCGCTGGTGATGCGACTGGCGCGGCTGGTCAGCATCAGCCCCGCCCAGACCCCGCCGAAAGGATCGGTTACGATCCCGACTGCTGGTGCGACCTTCGCCCTGCCGCTGGCCGATATCATCGATGTGGCGGCGGAAAAGGCGCGACTGGGCAAGGCGTTGGACAAACTCGGCAAGGAAATCGGCGGGTTGAACGGCCGCCTGAACAACCCCAAATTCGCCGCCTCCGCCCCCGAAGATATCGTCGCGGAAGCCCGCGCCAATCTGGCCCTGCGCGCGGACGAGGCGGCGCAGTTGACAGCGGCGCTGGAACGGCTGGCAGAGATCGACTAAGGCGAAACCGTTCTCGAAGCTACCCTGCCAGCCAAAAATGACAGGGTCGCCTTCTTCATGGACGGTCATCGGCTTCTCAGCCTGTTCCGTGCCGTCATGTCACGCCAACCTGGCTTCTTTTTGGTTAATATATCCCCGCCAGAGGCATTGAATGTTTTTCAGCGGCGAAAGATTCCAAGCCTCCGGCGGGGATATTTGGCACCAAAAAGAATGTAAGATTGGTCTCGACCCATACCCCTTTTCAAAACGCTGCGACCGCGCCAGTCTGCGCGCATGACTGATGATCCCCGCCTGACCCCGCTTGCCGCGTCACTCCCCGCCTCGGTCCCGTTTGTCGGACCCGAGACGCAAGAGCGTCAGCGCGGGGCGCCGTTCATCGCCCGTCTGGGGGCTAACGAACTGAATTTCGGTCCCTCGCCCAAGGCGGTCGCGGCAATGCAGGCGGCGACGGCGGAAGTCTGGAAATACCCCGACCCCGAAAGTCATGACTTGCGTATTGCACTGGCAGCCCACCACCAGATCGCCGCCGAGCACATCATGATCGGCGAGGGGATCGACACGCTGCTGGGTGTGCTCGTGCGACTGCTGATCAGCCCCGGTGACGCGGTGGTGACAAGTGCCGGGGCCTATCCGACATTCAACTACCATGCCGCCGGGTTCGGCGGTGCGCTGCACGCGGTCCCTTATACGGCAGACTGTGAAGACCCCGAGCGGCTGATCGCGAAGGCGCGCGCGGTCGGGGCAAAGCTGATCTTTCTGGCCAACCCGGACAACCCGATGGGCAGTTGGCACGCGGCCGACACGATTGCCGAGATGATCGCGAATGTCCCCGATGGGGCCCTATTGGTGCTGGATGAGGCCTATGTCGATCTGGCCCCGGCCGGGACCGCGCCACCGCTCAGCCCTGGCGACCCCCGCGTCGTCCGGATGCGCACCTTTTCCAAGGCCTATGGGATTGCAGGGGCGCGGGTTGGCTATGCAATAGGTCCGGCGCCGCTGATCGCCGGCTTCAACAAGGTGCGAAATCACTTTGGCATGGGTCGGATCGCCCAAGCCGGGGCGGTGGCGGCCCTCGCTGATCAGGACTGGCTGGCACAGGTTCAACAGAACGTCGCTGCCGCGCGGCAACGGATTGCCACCATCGCACGCGACAACGGGCTGACCCCGCTGCCATCGGCGACGAATTTTGTCACCATCGACTGCGGCCGCGACGGAACCTTTGCGCGCGCTGTACTGGAACGCCTCGTTACCGCAGGGATATTCGTGCGGATGCCGTTTGTCGCGCCGCAAGACCGCTGCATCCGGGTTAGTTGCGGCACGCCTGCCGATCTTGACGCCTTTGCCGACGCCCTGCC
>JBBKXP010000141.1:0-2823 GCA_037969545.1 Paracoccaceae bacterium
TGGTCCGGATAGTGGTGCTGGATGTACCGGGGCCAACCGGGCGCCTGGGCGCGCCCGACGAGCGCCATCTGATCTGTGCCCCCGATGCGCCGGGAAAAGGCAGGATGCAGCCGCCGCCGCCCGATCCCTGGCGTGCAGTTTTGGGCGACGAGGTCCTTCTGGAGTTCCTTCGCAATGCGCTGCTCGCCGGCGCCAGCGGTGTGGCCTATCTGGATTTGTCCGACTGGCTGTCCCCACCGCGTGAGGGTCATGGCACAGTTTTTCAAGACGCCCGCGCCGCGCGTCCCGATCCGCTGATTTCGCTGGTTGGGTTGCGCGCCTTTGCCTGGAAACTGCCCAACAGCGGAGAGTCGCGCCCGGGTGATCATATTTGCCGACCTTTCGACCTGAAAGCCGCATTTTCACGTTGGGTGTTCAGTCCTGAACAGGGGCGCAATGTGCCCCATGTCTGGCGACCGCATCGGATCATCGGGCTGGAGGAACAACCTGCCCCACAGCATCGGCTCTGGCGTTTCACGGGGTTGCGCCATCCGGGGGCGACCCCGTCGCAGGTGGTGCCGAAAAGCAGCTTGCGCGAATGCCCCGAGTTGTTGGCCTTGTCGCGCGATGTCTTTGGCTACGACCCGTTCCGAGTGCCGGTTCCGGAGATCGGCGCGGATGTCATCGCGCTGCCCGCTGCCAAACGCGGCGACAAGATTGTTCTGGTCACTGCCATGAAGAACGAAGGGCCGTTCCTGCTCGAATGGATTGCCTATCATCGTGCGATCGGGGTCAGCGACATTGTCGTCTTTACCAACGATTGCACCGATGGCACCGACAGGTTTCTCGACCTGCTGGCGACTCGTGGCATTGTCGAGCACTACCCAAATCCGTTTCGCGAAATTGGCTTAAAGCCACAGCACGCAGGTTTTCGCGCCGCCGAGCAGATGGAGACGGTACAGACGGCGGACTGGCTGATGACCCTGGACGTTGATGAATTCATCAACATACACGTAGCGGATGGGCATCTGCGGGATCTGTTCGCAGCGGTGGGAGATGCGAACATGATCTCTTGCACCTGGCGGCTGTTCGGCAATTCCGATCTGGCACACTATAAGGACGATTTCCTGCTGCGCCAGTTCACCCGTTGCGCCGCCAAAAGTGCTGCGCGCCCGCATCAGGCCTGGGGGTTCAAGACCCTGTATCAGAACAACGGCATCTTCCGGAAACTTGGGGTGCATCGGCCGAAAGGATTGCAAGGCGCTGCGGTGAAGCATCTCAACTGGGTCAACGGCTCGGGACTGGCGATGCCGGAAAAAGAATTCCGTTCCGGTTGGCGCTGTAACACCGAAACGATCGGCTATGATCTGGTGAGCCTTAACCACTACGCGGTTCGCTCGACCGAGAGCTTTCTTGTCAAGCGCGACCGTGGCCGGGTGAACCATGTGGAACGCGACCAGGGTGGTGCCTACTGGTTCCGGATGAACCACAACACCACCGACGACAGGTCGATCCAGCGGATGATCCCGAAATTGGAGCTTGAATGGGCGGCGTTGATGGCCGACCCCGAGATCGCTGCCGCACATGATTATTGTGTGGCCTGCCACCGCGCCAAGATTGCCGACCTGATGGTTCAACCCGAACCGCGCGCGTTCTACGACAGCCTCAACAATGACCGCAATCGCACGCTGTCGCGGCTGCTTCCGGCCTTCGGGTCCAACGTGTTTCTGGCCGGGCCAGAGTCGGTGCCCCAAGAGGTGGTCGCGCGATTTAGCGATGCGCCGCTGCCCGACGATTTCCATTTCACCGTCGATCGACCGCTGGACACAAAGCACTGATGCGCGCGTTGATCGTCACCTGCGTCCGCAACGAGGCGCCGTTCCTGCTCGAGTGGATCGCGTATCATCAGCACATCGGATTTACCGATTTCCTGATCTACTCCAACGACTGCGAGGATGGCACGGATGGGCTTCTCGACCGGTTGGCGGAAATGAACGTGGTCGTGCATGAACGTAACCACGCTGGCGGCAAGAAGACCGTTCAATGGCGGGCACTCAGTCGGGCCCGACAACATCCGCTGACCAATATGGCGGACTGGATTTATGGCGCTGATGTGGATGAGTTCCTCTGCATCCACCACGGGAACGGGCATCTTCGCGATCTTTTTGCGGCCTGTCCGGAGGCAACGGGTTTTGCAATACCCTGGCGCATGTTCGGCAATGCCGGCGTGCTGCAGTTCGATGACACGCCAATCCTGACCCAGTTCACCCGCGCCGCGCCCGATGCTTTGCTTTGGCCCTGGCGGGCCGTGCAGTTCAAGTCACTTTATCAGAACAGTCCGCGCTACGACAGGCTGGGCGTGCATCGTCCGCGCTTGAAAGAGGGCGAGGAGCATGGACTGTGGGTTGACGGGAGCGGCGCGGCGCTGCCAAAGACCGTCGGTACCGTTGTCCCAACCTTGGCGCCGCGCTATGTGGTGGCGCAGATCAATCATTACGCACTGGGGTCGATGGAGAGTTTTCTCGTCAAGGTCGCGCGTGGAAAGCCCAACCATACCAACGATGCCATCGATCTGGCTTATTGGTCAGACCGCAATTTCAGCGACGTCGAGGACCGGGCGATCTTGCGCCATGCCGATGCTGTCGCGGCGGGTGTGGCGGCCTTGCGCGAAGATTCCAAGGTCGACCGGTTGCATCGGTCAGGGGTGGACTGGCGGCGAGCCCGGATTGCGACGCTGGTGCAAGACTCCGATAGTTTTTATATGCTGGCGCGGCTGATGCAAATGCCGCCGACGACAGTCTTGTCGTTTACGCAACAAAACCATCTGTTCAAGGGGTTGATGGC
>JBBKXP010000142.1:0-2543 GCA_037969545.1 Paracoccaceae bacterium
GACACGACGTTTCACAGTCCTGAGACGGCAGAATACCATTTGCCAATTCACAACCACGGGCCCCTTGATCCCAACATCGCACAGGAAATGCTGACCAGTTTCAGGGCCGGCTGCACTGACGAAAGCCTACCAGAATATTACCCACAAACCGCACTTTCAGATGGCGTGGCAGGTAACTTCGATTGCAGCACTGTGCAGGTGGCCCAGTTCCCAGCTTCCGAATAGCAGACCTTTGAAATCAGCTAAACAAGGTCCGGTTTGTCCCGCAAACCTGTCATTAAACCTTCGGCATTTTCCTCCACAAATCGCCCCGCCGTTCCTTTGTAGTCCGCTCGCTCATCTCGCGCCGCCATTTGGCCACCTTGGCGTGATCCCCCGAGGTCAGGACCGGCGGGATCGTGCGCCCCTCCCACTCCGCGGGTCGGGTGTAGTGCGGGTGTTCCAGCAGCCCGTTGGAATGGCTTTCCTCAACCGTGCTTTCGGCGTTCCCCAAGACCCCCGGCAGCAGCCGCACGCAGGCGTCGATCAAGGCCATCGCCGGGAGCTCACCGCCGGTCAGCACATAGTCCCCCATCGACACCTCGATGATGTCGTAATGTTCCAGCACCCGCTCGTCGACGCCTTCGAACCGGCCACAGAGCAGGGTCACGCCATCCTGTTGTGACAGGCTTTGCGCAAGGGTTTGGGTGAACAACGCACCGCGCGGCGACAGGTAGATCAGCGGCATCCGCGCCCTTGCGCGGGCGCGCGTCGCGTCAATCGCGCGAGCCACCACATCGGCCCGCAGAACCATGCCTGCGCCGCCCCCGGCGGGGGTGTCGTCAACATTGCGATGCCGCCCCTCGCCGTATTCGCGCAGGTCGGTGGTCTGAAGCTGCCACAGCCCGTCCTGCAACGCCTTGCCCGTCAGACTTTCCCCCAGAATGCCGGGAAACGCCTGCGGCAAGAGTGTGATCACCTGCGCCGCCCAAGCCCGCGCCAGATCGGGCCCATCTGTCATCAACTCGCGTGGTGTCTGCGTCGGGCGGATCGTCTTGCGGCCCTGCGATTTTGGCGGCGATTTCGGGATTGGGTCAGGCATCCCCGAACACCCCGTCGGGCGGGTCGGCCACAATCCGACGGCTGGCCAGATCGACGGTGGGGACAATGGCCTGCGTAAAGGGCAGCAAGACTGTATCCTTGGCCCCCGGCGCATTGATTTCAAGCAGATCGCCGGCGCCATGGTTTTCGACGCCCTTGACCGACCCCAGCAGGGTGCCGCCGGTGTCGTAGACTTGCATCCCGATCAGATCGGCGTGGTAGAATTCATCATCGGGCAGCGACGGCAGACGGTCGCGGTCGGCATAAAGGGCTTGGCCGCGCAGCGCGTCCGCCTGTTCCTTGGTCGTGATCCCGTCGATTCGGGCCACCAGGGCATTGGTCAGTTGCGCGGTCAGCGTGATCGTATGAAAAGCCTCCCCCGCCTCGGAATAAAGCGGCGTGTAAAGCGCGATCGCCTCGGGCACCGCGCAAAACGATTTCAGGCGCACCTCGCCATTGACCCCAAAGGCGCCGGCCAGCGAACCAACGATTACCCTGTCATTCATCGTGTCGCCCCTTGGCAAACGCCGCGTTCCCAATAGCCGTGCGCCTTGATGCAGGCGTCACCCGACAGACCGAACTGGACCCACATGCCGCAGGCGAATGCGGCGGCGGGGATCAGGAGTTTGCGAAACAGCCAGAGCATGTATCGATCCCTCGAAAGGAAAGCGGGCCGGACAGACTGTCCGGCCCAAGTGGCCGACTATTCGGCCTTTTCTTCGGCAGCGGGAGCTTCGGCCGCGACTTCTTCAGCCGCGGGGGCCTCGGCCACAACCTCTTCCGCCGCAGCCTCTTCGGCAGGGGCTTCCTCGACCACTTCCGGCTCGGGCGCGGGTGCCTTGGCGGCTTCTTCAGCCGCAACGACGCGGGCCTCTTTCTTGGCGGCGCGGTCCTTGGCATTCTTGCCCGGCTCACCCTTTTTCAGGTTCGCGCGCTCTTTCTTGGCGACCACACCGGCAACCTCGAGCATCCGGCTGACCCGGTCGGTCGGCTGGGCACCCTGGCCCAGCCAGTATTGGATACGGTCGACATCCATCCTGATACGCTCTTCGCTGTCTTTCGGCAGCATCGGCGCATAGGTGCCAAGTTTTTCCAGGAACCGTCCGTCACGCGGCATCCGGCTGTCAGTTGCGACGATCGCGTAATGCGGGCGTTTCTTTGAACCGCCACGGGCGAGTCTGATTTTCATAGCCATGAGTTTTCTCCTTTGATGGCAAATGGGTGGTGCGTGAAATCATGCACCCTACGATTGGTGTTGTTCGTGGTGCTTGATCACTTCCTGGATCACGAAGGCCAGGAATTTCTTGGCAAAGTCGGGATCCAAATCGGCCTCGATTGCAAGTTCGGTCAGCCGGGCGATCTGCGCGGCTTCGCGCACCGGATCGGACGGCGGCAGATTGTGTTCGGCCTTAAGCCGGCCCACAGACTGGGTGTGCTTGAACCGCTCGCCCAGCGTATAGACA
>JBBKXP010000143.1:0-2818 GCA_037969545.1 Paracoccaceae bacterium
GGCGGAATCCGGGATGGCCCACAGGCAACCGGCAATGGCATTCAGCAGGATCGGCGTGCCCTCGGTCGAGCCGTCGGCAAAGATATTGTTACCGTCACGGTCCAGCACCGAAAAGTGCATGTGCATGCCGTTGCCTGCGAAGTCTTCGTAGGGTTTCGCCATGAAACTTGCGGCAAAGCCGTGCTTGCGAGCCAATCCGCGCACCAGCTGTTTGAACAGCCATGCATCGTCAGCAGCGCGCAGCGCGTCGTCGACATGCACCAGATTGATCTCGAACTGGCCAATGCCGGCCTCGGAAATTGCCTGATCGGCCGGAATGTCCATCTCTTCGCAGGCGTCATAAAGTTCGGTGAAGAACTGGTCAAAATGCTCCAGCGCGCGCAGGCTCAGAATCTCGCCCGCCGAGCGGCGTTTGCCGGTGCGGGGTGATCGCGGGACGCGCAGCTCTTTGCCACTGTCGTCGACCAGATAAAATTCCATTTCGGTAGCGACAACCGGTGTCAGGCCCTTGTCGGCGAACCGTTTGACCACCCCGGCCAACGCGTGACGCGGGTCACCGTCAAATGGTTGGCCGTCTTCGTAATACATCCACAACGGCAGCAGAGCTGTGGGGTTGTCCAGCCACGGCATCGGCACAAAGCCCCGCTCGGTCGGGCGCAGCACGCCGTCCGGGTCACCCGTTTCAAAAACCAACGGGCTGTTGTCGATATCTTCGCCCCAGATGTCGAGGTTCAGCACAGACAGGGGAAACCGGGTGCCTTCGGTCTCGACCTTGCCGGCAAAGCGCGACGGTATGCGTTTGCCTCTGGCCTGACCATTCAGGTCGACAGCGCCCGCACGGATGGTGCGTACTTCGGGATGGTCTTGTAGCCAGCTCATCGGATCACCTGTAAACGTAAGCGCAGCTTACGCCGGGCCTCTTGGGGCAAATGCCGGTTCAGTCGCCGGTTCACCGCCCCGAATAGCGCAATGATGCACAGTGTGACAAGGATGAAGTATCCGGCGGCAATCGGATATGCCACGAATGGATTGAACGTCTTGTCGGCGAAATAGCTGGCATAGTACAAGGCATCGCCCTTTTGCTGCCAGGCCGGGAAGCCAGAGAAAAACACCAGCGTCGTGGCATGAAACAGGAAAATCGCCTCGTTGGTATAGGCGGGCCAGGCAAGGCGCAGCATCGTCGGCCAGATCACCCGTCGAAACCGTATCCAGCCTGCCATGCCGTAGGCGTCAGCTGCCTCGACATCGCCGCGCGGGACGGCGCGCAATGCGCCATAGAATATCTCGCCGGTATAGGCCGAGGAGTTCAGGAACAATACGAACAGCGCACCGGCCCAGGCCCGTGTCGTCCAGGCGGTCTGAATTGTAATGCCGAAGACCTCGATCCCGTTGCGCGGCAACAGAACCAGCACCTCGTACGCCAGGAAGAATTGGATAAACAGCGGCGAGCCACGGAACACGAAGATGAACCATTCGGCGGGTTTGCGGATGAAGGGGTTTGCGGCGTTCTTGCCGACCGCCAACGCCGTTGCAAAAAAGAATCCGAAGATCAGTGCCATGACCCCGAAGTAGACATTCCAGATCAGACCCGAGCCGATCAACGTGACCTGTTCGCACAGGGTGAAATCCGAACGCGGCAACAACCGCTCGCCGATACCGACCGAGCGTAGACCATATGCCTGAATGACCTCGAAGCAGGTCATGGCAAAGCCTTACGCTGTGCGTCGCCTGCAAGCGTGGCTTGGCCCTGTGACAGGCGTCGCGTCAGTCGGGTCAACACGATTTCCGAGACGCGCGTCATCGACAGGTAGAAGACCATCAGCCCAAGGAAGTACCACAGCCGCCAGTCAGGGTGCGGATAGTCGAAGGCAGAGGTTTTGGAGCCGCCAAGTTCCTTGGCCCAATAGACCACATCTTCGATTCCGAGCAAGAACAGCAAAGGTGTCGCCTTGATCAGGATCATCCAAAGGTTGGACAGGCCGGGCAGGGCATAGATCCACATTTGCGGCACCAGTACACGCCGAAAGGTCTGACGACGGGTCATGCCGTAGGCATCTGCCGTCTCGAGTTGTGCCCGCGGCACGGCCTGCATCGCGCCGTACAGGACGTTTGCGCAAAACGCGCCGAAGACAATCGCGAAGGCCACCACGGCCAGCGTGAAACCATAGGCTTCGTGCATCCATTGCGGGGCCGACGACAGCGGCAGTTTTGCAGCCGCGCAAACGACGAAATCATTGCCCTGGCGAATAGGCCCCACCCAGTCGGGGCACAGGGCCTTGTGGCGGAGCCATTCCAGCCCCTGATCCATTGCGAAAGGCACGAACAGGAAAAAGATGATGTCGGGAATGCCCCGAACCATCGACGTATAGATCTTGCCGAGCCAGCGCAGCGGCAAGATGTGGGATCGCGCTGCAATTGCCCCGCCGAACCCCAGTAGCAACGCAAGCGGTGCGGTTATCAGGATCAGCGCCAGCACGACTCCAAATGACACATAAAACAGCATGTGCTTGCCCGTTGTCAGGTAACAAGAAAGCCAGCTGAGGCCATCAATGGCGGCGGGATCGGTGCAGGACGCGAACATCGGAGAATGGCGCGGGGCCTGCTTCGACCCCGGCCGTCATCTTTTCAGAACGTCAGGGCTTCGGCACCGAACCACTTGGTGATCATGGTGTTCAGCGACCCATCGGCTTTCATCGCTGCAATTGCCGCGTTGAATTTGTCCTTCAGTTCTGCGTCCGATTTGCGCAGGCCCATGCCGACTCCACCACCGATCTGAACGTCATCCCCCACAAAAGTCAGCTCCCCGCCGGACTCAGCC
>JBBKXP010000144.1:0-4028 GCA_037969545.1 Paracoccaceae bacterium
CCTTCTGCCCGATCAGCTTCGACCCCTTCGGCAGCGTCAGCTCGGCGATATACACCGCCACCTCGCGCCCCGCCTCACCCGCCTGCGCGTCCTTCTGCGCCGGTATGAGCCTCCAGCCCACCAGCGCCACGAAACACAGCCCCACAACCGCCGTCACCACCCCCACCGGCGCAAAATCGAACATCGCGAACGGCTCGCCCAGCGACTTCTCGCGGATCGAGGCGATGATGATGTTGGGCGGCGTCCCGATCAGCGTCGCCATGCCGCCCAGAATGGTGGCGAAGCTCAGCGGCATCAGCGACAGCCCCGGCAACCGCCCCGCCTTGCGCGCGGTCTGGATATCCACCGGCATCAGCAACGCCAACGCCGCCACGTTGTTCATGAACGCCGACAGCACGGCGCCAATGCCGCCCATGATCGCGATATGCGCGCCCAGGCTGCGGCCACTATCGACCAGCGTCCGCGTGATCAGGAACACCGCCCCCGACCGCACCAGCCCGGCCGACACCACCAGCACCAGCGCCACGATGATCGTCGCCGGATGGCCAAAGCCCGCGAACGCGTCCGACACCGGCACCACGCCCAGCACCACCCCGATCAGCAGCGCCGAAAACGCCACCAGATCATAGCGCCACCGCCCCCAGAGCAGCATCGCGAAGACGCCCCCGAACAGCGTGAATAGGATGATCTGGTCACTGGTCATCGTTGCCTCCTGCACCGGCGCTCACCCAACCGGATCGCGCCCCGGAATGCAACGCCGGGCCGGGCTTGCGGGCCCCCGCGCCCCTCGCCTATAGAGGCGGGCGTCAGGCGAAAGACAACGGGAGCACGACATGGCGGGCCATTCCAAATGGGCGAACATCCAGCACCGCAAGGGCAAGCAGGATAAGGTCCGCGCCAAGGTCTTCTCCAAGCTCTCGAAAGAAATCACCGTCGCCGCCCGCATGGGCGAGCCCGATCCCGACAAGAACCCGCGCCTGCGCCTCGCGGTCAAGGAGGCGCGCTCGAACTCGATGCCGAAGGACAATATCGACCGCGCGATCAAGAAGTCCATCGGCGGCGAGGCCGAGAACTACGAGGAAATCCGCTACGAGGGCTACGGCCCCAGCGGCGTCGCGATCATCGTCGAGACGATGACCGACAACCGCAACCGCACCGCCTCGAACATCCGCTCCACCTTCGCCAAGAACGGCGGCAACCTCGGCGAAACCGGCTCGGTTTCCTTCATGTTCGACCGCAAGGGCCAGGTCATGTACCCCGCCTCGGTCGGCGACGCCGAAACCGTGCTTATGGCCGCCATCGAGGCCGGCGCGGAAGATGTGGAAAGCGACGAGGAAGGCCACTGGATCACCTGCGCCGATACCGACCTCGGCGCGGTGTCATCGGCGCTTGAGGTCGCACTCGGCGAAAGCGAAAGCACCAAGCTGGTCTGGAAACCCTCGATGACGACCGAGCTTGACCTGGAAGGCATGCAGGCGCTGATGAAGCTGATCGAGACGCTGGAAGACGACGACGACGTGCAGCACGTCACCGCGAATTTCGAGGCGTCGGACGAGGTGATGGACGCGCTCTGAGGGGCTGTCGGCAGGTGGAAGCTAGTTTGGCACGCGCATGCAGTGCGGGCGAAAGGCGGCTTCGAGCCCACAGTGGATGATGCTGCGACTTTCTTAGATGTCAGCTTGGGGCGAAGGCGGTCGTTAGCTGCGTTTTGCACTAAGGTCCGCTTGCTGGAGATTCCGTCAAAAGGAGCACCGTGACCGGGCAGCGGCGGCCGGGATCGCAGAAGCTATCTTTGGTAGGTGCAGAAAACCGACTCCGAACCGAAATTTTGGGCAAATCACAAGGAAATGGCTTTCAAGCTCGGTTTGCAGTCAATCACGCGCCGAGTTCTTAAACTCAATCCGGACTCAACGGTCACTGACTCTCGGCGCGTTTGTCCTACGACCTGAGCGTGATGGCCCCTGCACCAGGAATCACCTCTGCGGCCCGGCTAAGCATGCCGGATGACGTCACCTACTGCGCCGCGCCCGCAGTGCTTCGAGCCGCCGTCCTGAGCCTATTGCGCAATCATGAGGGGTTGGCCGGCCTCACCGAACTGGAACACCACAAATTTCGCACGTTCCGTTGCACTCAGGTTGGCGCCGGTCATACCAAGGTTCGGAAGCTCGTAAAACGCTTTGCCGGCCGAATAATCAACCGAGTTTTCGCCATCCACCTCCAGATGCAGCGACCCTTCGAGAACGTAGACGAACAACTGGCCAGGATGGATATGGTGGTCAGTCTTCCATCCGGGATCGACGTCAAACAGCAGGATTTTCGCCTCGGTATTTGGCATTTCCTGGATCGCGGACGTGAGCACCGGCGTGATCGTCGTTTCCCCCGTCGCGGGTGCCACAGCAACAGTCAAATGGGCTGCGACTGCAACGCAGGTCACTAGGATGTATCGAGTCATGGGTTCCTCCTTGAGTATGTGCCCAAAGGCATTCAAACTGTGGTAAGTGGTGACAGTGTTCCACAGAGGCCGAGAGATGTCAGGAAAACCGACCGAAGAAAAAACGAAAAATTCTGAAGCTATTTTTCTGGGGGATTTTTGGTTTAACATCAAGAGTTCGACGCTTTTCGCCATGGATCGGCGGCCAATTCCATTGCGACATCAGTCGGCATTGGTATTGACAGAACTTGCAAAAACACCTGGCGAGACAGTCTCAAAAGACAGGTTGGTTAGTGCCGTCTGGGGCGCGACTTTTGTGACGGATGACAGCCTCGTGCAATGTATCAAAGACATCAGAAAGGCGATTTCCGACGATGACCGCAAGATCATTCGAACAGTCCCCAGGATGGGGTATCGTTTGGATGCTAACCAACCCGCCGCCTTGCCCGCAAACTTGACTCCAAGTGTCCTGGTCGAGAAAATTCAATGCACAGGCAACTCGCAAGTTGCCCTAGATTTTGCTGAAGATTTCGAAGATAAACTCATTCTGGTCTTGGCTCCACGCACAGGCGTCCGAATATTTACCAAGGCCAGCAGCCAATTGCCGGCTGACTATATCGTGCAGGGTCGCGTCAGTGTCTCCGGCGATCGCGTCAACCTCTTACTTTCGCTTTCCGAGGTACAATCGCGCGGAGTTTTCTATGCCGAATCTTTCAAAATTAATATTTTTGGAATCGATCAACTTGCAGAGGATGTGGCACGAAAAATATCAAGCGTGTTGCGCATTAGCGTCATAACCCATGACGGTGAGAAATATGCGAACATTGCAGATGAACGACTTGATTTCCAACAACTGATGGCCAAAGCGCATTATTTCTATAGCCGCATCACAGTCCCGGACACAGCGGTTGGCCGCGCGACTACGCAGGTGGCTGTCAAGATATCGCCGGACAACCCCAAGGCGCTTGCGCTGTTGGCACACTCGGCCACACAAATGCACCCGCTGGTCAAAATTGACACTAGCGAGAGCGAAACAGACTGGGCGATGTCACTGGCCGACAAGGCCATCTCACTTGGCCCATCTTCTGGTTTTGCGTTTCGTACACGCGCTAACCTGCGGCTCTGGTTGCTTGGGGATCACAAGGGGTGTCGCGCCGATTGCGCCCGTGCGTTGGCTATCAATCCAAACTTCTATTTGACTCACCTGACACTGGCCACCAGCGAAATACTAACAGGGGCATACGCCGCCGGAATAGATCGAATAGATTCTTTTGTTTGCCTAACAACGATTGACCAACAGTATCCATATTTTCAATCGTTGGTCGGGTTAGCATGGTTGTTGGCTGGCGACGACGGAGCCTCCATAATTTTTGCCCGAGAGGCCCATGAAAGATCGCCGAGAACCTCATGGCATGCAATGGTCTACGCTGCCGCTGCGGCGGATGATCCATCGATCACCAAAACTGAAGAATTTCGAGAGATGATTAATGGGTTGGAGCTGCCCCTTAGACACTTTAGGTCAATTCCGTTCGCAGACATAAATAGTGTTGAGATTCTGGAGGCCAGACTCAAAGCGGTAGGTGTTGCAGAATAGAGA
>JBBKXP010000145.1:0-7290 GCA_037969545.1 Paracoccaceae bacterium
CGACGACGCCATGCTGCGCATCATCATTGCCATCATCGAAGACGCGGGCCTGCGGCTGATCGGGGCCGATGACGTCGCCCCCGACCTGCTGCAGCCCCCCGGTGTCCCGACGCGGCAACAGCCCGACGCCCGCCACCGCGCCGATGCGGAAATTGCGACCGGGGTGATCGCCGCCTTGGGTCAGTCTGATCAGGGGCAGGCTTGCGTCCTGCGCAATGGGCAAGTGCTGGCACGCGAGGCACGTAGCGGCACCGATGCGATGCTGGCGACGCTGTGTTTGCCGCTCGACTCCGAACCGATGGAGAGCGAACCGCTGGTCTGGGCGGTTCATGCCGTCGAGGACTGGATCAGCGGCGATGCCGCACCCGGCACCGATCTGCCGGGGCAGGGCGCGATCCTGTTCAAGGCGCCGAAACCCGCGCAAGACCGCCGCGTCGACCTGCCCACCATCGGCCCCGCGACCGCCCTGCGCGCCGCCGAGGCCGGGTTGGACGGAATCGTCATCACCGCCGGGGATGTCATGGTGTTGGACGCACCGCAGGTCGTGGAAATCCTCGACGCCAACGGCATGTTCCTTTGGGTGCGCCCGACATGAAGGTGTTCCTGATCGCGGGCGAGGCGTCGGGCGACAGACTGGGCGCGGCCCTGATGGACGGGTTGAAGCAGCTCGTCCCCGGTGTCTCATTCGATGGCGTTGGCGGCCCACTGATGCAGGCCGAGGGACTGGTGAGCCGGTTTCCGATGGATGAACTCAGCGTCATGGGTCTGGCCGAAATCCTGCCGAAATTCCGCGCCTTGAAGGCGCGGATCGCCCAGATGGCGGCGGCGGTGGTTGCAACGAAACCCGACGTCCTGATCACCATCGACAGCCCGGATTTCTGCCTGCGGGTCGCCAAGCAGGTTCGTGCCGTTGGCCGAATCCGCGCCATCCACTATGTCGCGCCGACGGTCTGGGCCTGGCGGCCGGGACGGGCGGCGAAAATGGCGCAGCACATTGACCATGTCCTCGCCCTGTTCCCATTCGAACCGCCCTACATGCAGGCGGCGGGGATGAGTTGCGATTTTGTCGGGCACCCGGTGGTGGCCGAACCGCAGGCTACACCGACCGAGGCGCAGGAGTTTCGCGCCAGGGCACAGATTGCCGGTAAGGGGCCACTGATTCTCGCCTTGCCCGGATCGCGGCGGGGCGAGGTCACACGCCTTGCCGCGACCTTCGGCGCAACCCTGAACACCGTCGTCGCCAGTCATCCCGAGGCTCGCGTCGTCATCCCGACGACAGCCAACGTGACCGTGATGGTGCGCGGCCTGACCCGCGATTGGCCAGGCCGCCCGATCATCCTTGACCCGACCGAAGTTTCGCCTGACGCCTATCTGCGCCAGAAACGCGCCGCCTTTGCCGCTGCAGACGTGGCAATTGCCGCCTCTGGCACGGTCTCGCTGGAGCTCGCTGCCGCCCGCACCCCGATGGTGATTGCCGGCGATATGAACTGGCTGTCGCGCACGATCATCAGCCGGATGTTGCTGATCGATACGGTGACGCTGGTCAATCTGGTGAGCGAGACACGCGCCGTACCGGAGTTCATCGGGGCAAAGTGTCGACCCGGTCCGATCGCTGCGGCGGTCTTGGACGTGCTTGCGCATCCCGCAACGCAGCAGGCCGCGATGCAGTTGACGATGGAACGGCTGGGGCAGGGTCAGGAACCGCCCGGATTAAGGGCCGCGCGATCGGTCCTTGTGCAACTTCAGGCGCTCTAGCGCCCGCGCCAGATCCAGCCGCCACCCAGTACCCGGCTGCTGTCAGGATCGTAGAACACGCAGGCCTGACCGGGCGAAACGCCTTCTTCGGCGACCAGCAATTCGACTTCGGCCTCGGTCGCAGACAGCGACCGCAGCACTGCTTCGACAGGCGGTTTGGTTGACCGCACCTTGACCGCGATGTGCCGTTCGGGCTGAGCAGTGAAACTGTCGCCGCCCAGCCAGTTGACCTCGCGCAGCGGCACCCGCCGGGTCGCCAGCATGTCCTTTGGCCCGACGACGACCTGCCGGGTATCGACGTCAAGACGGACGACATACAGCGGATCGCTCAGGCCGCCGATGCCCAGACCGCGGCGTTGGCCAATCGTGTAATGAATGACGCCGTTGTGCGTGCCCAACACCCGTCCGCCGGTATCGACGATCTCGCCGGGTTCAGCGGCACCCGGACGCAGCTTTTCGATCACCGCCGAATAGTTGCCGTCAGGCACAAAACAGATGTCCTGGCTGTCAGGCTTGTCGGCAACGCCAAGGCCGTATCTGGTGGCGAGCGTCCGGGTTTCCGACTTTGATGCCAGATGGCCCAGCGGAAAGCGGAGGTAAGAGAGCTGTTCCGGTGTTGTCGAGAACAAAATATAGGATGGATCGCTATTGGCGTCGGCAGCCGCATGCAGTTCCGGCCCCAGATCGCCGATCTTGCGCTGGATATAATGGCCGGTCGCCATGCAGTCGGCGTCCAGGTCTTTGGCGGTGTTCAGCAGGTCTTTGAATTTGACCCGTTCGTTGCAGCGGATGCAGGGCACCGGTGTCGCCCCGGCCAGGTAGCTGTCGGCGAATTCGTCGATGACGGCATCACGAAACAGGTTTTCATAGTCAAGAACGTAGTGCGGAAAGCCGAGGTCTTTGGCCACCCGGCGCGCGTCGTGGATATCGCGGCCTGCACAGCATGCGCCCTTCTTGGCGAGAGCGGCGCCATGATCGTAAAGTTGCAAGGTGACGCCGACGACATCGTATCTCTGTTCGGCCAGCATCGCCGCAACCACCGAACTGTCGACGCCGCCCGACATCGCCACGACCACCCGGGTTTCGGCGGGCGGTTTGGGAAAGCCAAGCGAATTCAGGGCAGGGTCAAGGGGCATGGCTCGTCCGGGATGGTTCAGGTCTGACGCAATATAGGAAAATGCGACATACTCTCAAGGGTTGGTTTCACGGCTCGTTAAACTCGTTTGGGGCATGGTTGCAACGGTGAGTAAATGGCGAAGGGTGAAACAAGATGTATTTGCGCAAGGTCGACGGACCAAGATCGGTCACATTGCCGGACGGTCGAACAATGTCACGTGCAGATCTCCCCCCCAAGGAAACAAGGCGATGGGTGGCTTCGCGCAAGGCCGCGGTCGTTCGCGCGGTGACAGCGGGGTTGATCGGGCGCACATCGGCACTTGAGACTTACGGGCTTTCGGATGCCGAGTTCAGCGAATGGGAGCAGGCCGTCGCAACGCATGGTGAGGCGGCGCTGAAAGCCACCTCATTGCAAAGGTATAGACAACCCTAAGATGTTTTGCGACTGTCCGATCAACGGTAACGGGTGATTAACCATTAGCAGATTAGATTGAGGCATCGGATTAAGAACGGAGATCTGGGATGCGTGTGCTGCTTGTAGAAGACGACCCGACAACCTCGAAAAGCATCGAATTGATGCTGACCCATGCCAACCTGAATGTCTATGCAACAGATCTGGGTGAAGAAGGGATCGATCTGGCGAAATTGTATGACTATGACCTGATCCTGCTGGACCTCAATCTACCGGACATGAACGGGCACGAAGTACTGCGGCAGTTGCGACTGAGCCGGATCGAGACGCCGATCCTCATTCTTTCCGGCGACGACGGAACGGAAAGCAAGCTCAAGGGATTTGGCTTTGGCGCCGATGATTATCTGACCAAACCGTTCCACCGTGAAGAACTTGTCGCCCGCATACACGCGATCATCCGTCGATCGAAGGGCCACGCGCAATCGGTGATCAAGACCGGATCAATCGCAGTCAATCTGGATGCCAAGACGGTCGATGTCGCTGGATTGCAGGTGCATCTGACGGGCAAGGAATATCAGATGCTCGAGCTGCTTTCGTTGCGAAAAGGCACGACACTGACGAAAGAGATGTTCCTCAATCACCTCTACGGCGGTATGGACGAGCCGGAGTTGAAGATCATCGATGTGTTCATCTGCAAACTGCGCAAGAAGATCAGTCTGGCGACAGGTGGCGACAACCATATCGAAACTGTGTGGGGCCGCGGCTATGTGTTGCGCGATCCCCGACCGGTCCGCGAAAGCGAACGGTTGGTCGTCGGCGCCTGAAAAGGGGTGCCAAGGCGGGACAACGTGCGGCAACTGTCCGGGGCGGTTGCCGTTTCGTGCTCGGTGGTTTTGTTTTGCGCCCAAGTTCGATATCCTGAAACGGCCAGCGACGGCGCCGGACTGGACGAACGCCGATACGCCGCCTAAGACTCGCGGGGCAGAACTCATTGCCGCAAACAGGGGTCGCTTTCGGTGGTTTCCAAGCAACAAGTTGCGGGCGCCGGTCTCGCCGTCGCAGACCTGACCGAAACGCAGGCGAGCGCGGAACTGGCACGCCTTGGCGCAGAGATCGCTATAGCGAATACGGCCTATCACACGGCGGACGCACCCGAGATCAGCGATGCCGCCTATGATGACTTGCGCCAGCGCAATGCCGCGATCGAGGCGCGGTTTCCAATGCTGAAGCGTGCCGACAGCCCCAGTGACAAGGTTGGTGCGGCAACAGGCGACGGGTTTGCCAAGGTTGCGCATGCGGTGGCGATGCTGTCGCTTGGGAATGTCTTTGACGAGTCCGGAGTTACCGACTTCGACCAGCGGATCCGCCGCTACCTGGGACTGGATGACAGCAGTCTGTTGACCTATACTGCTGAACCCAAGATCGACGGGCTGTCGCTTTCGCTGCGCTATGAAAATGGCGCGCTGGTGCAGGCGGCGACGCGTGGCGACGGAGCGGTTGGTGAAAACGTCACCGCCAACGCCCTGACGATTGATGACATACCGGCCAGCATCACGGATGCGCCCGGCGTGCTCGAGGTGCGCGGCGAGGTCTACATGAGCCACGCCGACTTTGCCGCGCTGAACGCCCGACAGGCCGCCGCCGCAGGCAAGGCATTTGCCAATCCGCGCAATGCTGCTGCCGGTAGCCTGCGCCAGCTGGATGCCGGTATCACCCGCGCAAGGCCGTTGCGGTTCTTTGCCTATGCCTGGGGCGAGGTTTCGGCGCCACTGGGCGAAACCCAGATGGCTGCGATCGACCGGCTCGGCGGGTTTGGTTTTCGGATCAATCCGTTGACCGTACTCTGCGACAGTCCCGAGCATATGCTGGAACAGTATCGTGCCATCGAAGGGCAGCGGGCGATGCTCGGCTATGACATCGATGGTGTTGTCTACAAGGTCAACGACCTTGCTTTGCAACGCCGGTTGGGGTTTCGCGCGACCACGCCCCGCTGGGCAATCGCACATAAATTCCCTGCCGAACTGGCTTGGACGACGCTCGAGGCGATCGACATTCAGGTCGGGCGGACTGGTGCGCTTTCGCCGGTGGCGCGGCTGCGTCCGGTCACGGTGGGCGGCGTCGTGGTCAGCAACGCGACCCTGCACAATGAGGATTATATCGCCGGGCGGGGCGGCGACGGGCAGGCGATCCGGGGCGGCAAGGATATCCGGGTCAGCGACTGGGTGCAGGTCTACCGGGCCGGTGACGTAATCCCGAAAATTGCCGATGTCGACCTGAGGAAACGCCCGCAAGTGTCTGAGGTGTATGTTTTTCCCACTGAGTGCCCGAAATGCGGTTCGGCGGCACTACGCGAAGATGGCGATGCGATCCGGCGTTGCACCGGCGGCCTGATCTGCCCGGCACAGGCGGTCGAAAAGCTGAAACACTTCGTCAGTCGTGCTGCATTCGATATTGATGGCCTGGGATCGAAACAGATCGAGATGTTCTTTGCCGACCCGGAGCTACCGATCCGCGAACCCGCCGACATCTTTACTCTGGCTGACCGTGACGCCGCGAATCCGAACAAACTTGCCAAACGTGACGGCTTTGGTGAAAAAAGCGTGAAGAAACTGTTTCAGGCAATTGAGATTAAACGCGAAATTCCGATTTCGCGCCTGCTGTTCGCGCTGGGTATCCGGCATTTGGGCGAGACCGGCGCGGCAACCCTCGCAAACCATTACGGCACTTGGGACAATTTCAGCGCCGCCATGGATACCGCCGAAATCGGCTCGGGTCCGGCATGGCAGGAGCTGACCAATATCAATGGGGTCGGTGCGGTCATGGCGGCCTCGGTCGTGACGACGTTTCAGCAATCGGGCGAGCGTGCCTCGATCGACCGGCTGGTGGCACAGCTTGCGGTGCTGCCCGCCGTCGTGCGCGCGCAGGCCGACAGCCCAGTTGCGGGCAAGACGGTCGTGTTCACCGGCACACTGGAAAAGATGACGCGCGCCGAAGCCAAGGCGCGGGCCGAAGCACTGGGGGCCAAGGTCGCCGGGTCGGTCAGTGCCAAGACCGATCTGTTGATCGCCGGACCCGGCGCCGGTGCAAAGGCGAAGAAGGCCGAGGAATTCAGTGTCGAAACCATTGACGAAGATGGCTGGCTGGCCCTGATCGCGGGCACATGACGGGCCGCCCGGAAATTCTGTTCCCGCTTTTTGGCGACCTGCAGGGGCTGGACGGGATTGGCCCGAAAACCGCGCATTTGCTGGCCGAGGCCGGGATCGAAAAGCCGCGCGATATCTTGTTCACATTGCCGCATGCCGGCATCGACCGTCGCCGCCGTGCGTCGATCCGCGAAGTTATCCCGCCAGCGGTTGTGACGGTCGAAGTCGAGATCGGTCTGCATCATCCGCCGAAAACCCGCAATCGACCCTATCGGGTGACGGTGCAGGACGCTGAAACCAGCTTTCAGATCGTGTTTTTCCATGTACGCGGCGATTACCTTCAAAAACAGCTGCCCTCGGGGCAGCGTCGGGTGGTCAGCGGCAAGATCGAACTGTTCGACGGGATCGCCCAGATGGTGCATCCCGACCATGTTGTCTCGCTGGCTGAGGTTGACGATCTGCCGATTTTCGAACCGGTCTATGCGCTGCATGCCGGGATCACGCAAAAGGTGATGTTCAAGGCGTCACGGTCGGCGCTCGACCTTGCTCCGGTTCTGACCGAATGGATCGACCCCGGCCTCAAATCGCGCGAGGATTGGCCGGATTGGCACGATGCGCTGATCCGGGCGCATAACCCGGAAAGCACGGTAGACCTGAGCCCGCATGACCCGGCCCGCGCCCGTTTGGCCTATGACGAGCTTTTGGCGCATCAGCTTACGCTTGCCTTGGCCCGCGCCAAGGCCCGGCGCGGCAAGGGGCGGCCGAGCCGGGGTGACGGCCATTTGTGGGCCAAGGTCATGGCGGCGCTGCCATATCAGCCTACCGGGGCGCAGATCCGTGCAGGTGCCGAGATCGCTGCCGACA
>JBBKXP010000146.1:0-6443 GCA_037969545.1 Paracoccaceae bacterium
ACTCCGGCCGGCCGTCGCGAAAGCGCTGTTTTTGCTGGATCACGGCGGTGAGCAGGGCGTCGGTAAGGTCGGACAGGGATTGCGGCATGCTGGCTCCTTGGGCAGTCGCCCTGACCTAGTGTCTGTCGGGGGGCGCGGCAAGCCTTGGCTATTTGATCCGCTGGCCATTGACGATGAACTGACCGGCGGCGTTGATCTCGACCGCGCTGCGCAGATCGTCATCACCCTGGACATCGGTGAACATGCCCAGTCCGACACGGGCGCCAAGCGCCTCGTCAGCGGAGACGAAACCGGATGCGACCAGCCTGTCCAGAAGTCCGTTCAGTCCGGTGGCCTGCGCGTCGAACCGGCCTTGCGGGCGGGGAAAGCCATCGAATGTGGTCAGATCGCTGTTGTCGACGACAAACGCGCCGGTGCCGCTGATGCTGGCCCCGGCAACCGACAGGCCGAGCGCATTGATCGCAAGGCTGTTCAGCGCGACCGGCGCGATCGGTTGATCTTCAAACGTTGCCAGCGTCATGAAATCGAACAGATCGACGGCGGTGGTCACGGTGCCCGCCAGATCGACCGAAACAGTCGCCGGATCGCGGGGCAACTGCTTGTTCAGGTCGAATTGCGCCCAGACGGGATAGCCCAGACGCATGTCGTTCAGTGAGAAGGCATAGCGGAACTCCTGCGGATCAGGGCTGGCGCTGACCGGGATCGCAAAGTTTGCGGTCATTGCCCCAGCGGTGACGTCGATCGGGAAAGGCAGGAATTCACTGTCTTCAAGATGGATTTCCAGCCCTTCGGCGGTGCCCTCGATCCGAAACGCGGTGCTGTCCAGACCAAAGGTGAAATTGGCGGCGGTGCTGCTGCTGGACTGGCTGTTCAGCACATCGTTGCCACGCCGGATGATGGTCGATGTGCTGTTACCCTCGGTCACGCTGGTCAGCGCAAAGGCCATTCCGGATTTCAGTGCCGGGGCTAGGTTCATGATGTCGGCGCCACCTGCGAGCAGGGACAGGTCGTAGGTGTTGACGGACCGGCCATAGGTGGCGTTGGTTTGCGATGTGGTGCCGTCGGTCGCGGCGGTGGTGCGAAATTCGTTGGCAGCGATCGTGGCCTCGCCGCGGAGACGGATCATCTTGCCTTCAGTGACACGCGTCCGGGCGCTGTAGGCAGGAAATCTGCCGGTGACCGCGATATCCATGCCCTCGGTGTCGGGCGCGGTGATCTCGGCAACGCCGACGGTGAGGTCGCGCACTTCGGTCACATAGGTAATGTCACCGGGGGTGCCGGATGCACTGACCGCATAGCTGCCGTAATTGACTGTCAGTCGGCCGCTGAATTTCACGTCGCCCTGAAAGGCGCCTGCGACCAGATAGGACAGATCGGCCGGATAAAGCAGGCTGACCGTCCCGTCGGCGTTTTCCAGCAGGGCAAGGCTGGGGGTGGCAAGACTGAAATGCCCAAGGCCCATCGGCAGGATGAACGTGCCGGTCGGATCGGTGATGGTCAGGGTTTCGCCGGTGCGCGTCACCTCGCCCGACAGTGCGCCGCCAAGGGCGGAGACAACGGCGCCCGCGTTGGACCACACATCATCTGCGGTGATATCTGCAAAGGCCGGGACGGCCAGCAGGGTGATCAGGGCCGCAGCCCCGCAGGTTCTGGATCGCAGGGTCATCGGCATCTCCGTCAGGGTCGGCTTGGTCCGCGCCGCAGAAGGCAGCGCGGGCCGGTTTCGGGTCAGATCATTTGATCCGCTGGCCGTTGACGTTCACTTCGCCAGCGGGGTTGATCTCGACCGTCGAGGTCAGTTGATCGTCGCCAACGACAGTGGCGAACATGCCCAGCATCATCCGGGCACCCATCATCTGCTGTTCGGGGACCAGACCCATGGCGACAAGTTTGTCCATCAATCCGTTAATCCCGGTGGCCTGCAGGTTAAGGGTGCCTTCGGGGCGCGGCATGCCCTCGAACGTCACCAGATCGGTGTTGTCAAAGGTGAACGCGCCATCGCCGGTCAGAAGTGCGCCGGCAATCGCCAGTTTCAACTGGTTCAGTTTCAGGGTGTTCAGTTCACCCGGCATTTCGGCACCTGCCATCGCCTCGGCCTGGGCCGGATTGGTCAGATCGAACAACAGCTTGCCGGTGCCCGAAACGTCGATCCGGGCAGTTGCAGGTTCGTGAGGCAATTGGTTTCCGGGGTCGATCATCCCCCAGATTTCTTCGTTCACCGTCAGATCGGTCAGGTTGAAATTGGCGCTGAACGGGGCCGGTTCCTCGGTTTTCGACAGCGGCATGGTCATGCCCACGCCGGATTCCGCCAGGCTGACATTGACCGGAAAGGGCAGCTGCTGGGTACTCACGCTCAGCGCGAGTGCTGTCGATGCGCTGTCGTAGGAGAAAACATCCCTGTCCAGCTTGATGGTGACGTCGGTTCCGCCGGTCTGCACGGTGCCCTTGACGTCGTCGGTCGCACTTTGAACGTCAAAGATAAAGGCTGACGGACCAAGGTTATAGCCGCCGTCGATCAGGAAACCGTTGGCAAACATTTCTTCGGGTTTGGACTGGTCGAATTCTAGCGGCATTTCCGCGTTGGCCTGCATCGCCAGACCGTTGGACTGACCCGAAATGCTCACGGTGTCGCTGCCGTCAGAGGCATCGACCAACAAATCGAGCGACCCCGCCTTGATGTCGTAGGTCAGTCGGCGCAAGTCGTCGGTTTTCATCCCGTAGGTGCCGGCGACGTTGTTGAGGTTCAGCGTCGCTTCGATGGGCACCGCCTTGCCTTCTTCAATCGCTTCGTCGACGCTGATGGAATAGCGGGCGGCGGCCAGATCGTAGGTCATGTCGTCGGCGGCGCCACGGACCGTCATGGTCATTCCTGAGGTTTTCAACAGGATGACCATGCGGTTCTGATCCGCCTCGCCCACCGGATTGATGGTGATCGGGTATTCTTCGGACATGGTCACGCCGACGGTGCCATCGCCGTTTTCGGTCAGCGTAATGTTCGGAATGGTGCCTTTGACCTCGGTCGTGTCATCGCTCATGTCCATGGCGATATCGGTGACTGTCAGCGTGTTGCCCGACATCGATTCATTGCCGATCGTGATACCATTCTGGCCATAGACGTTCATCTGGGCCTTCCAGCCATCCCAGACCTCTTGTGCGGTGACATCGGCCAAGGCGGCGTTGCCGGCAACAAGTGCGGCGAAACAGACGGCGCTGCGGGCGCTTTGAAATAAGTTCATGCGGTATCCTTTCGGGGTTAATGCGGGTCGTAGGTTCGCCCGACTTGTTTACGCGGTCAAGGTAGGGAATTGTGCACCCGATGTTAAGTATTTGCGCAGGCGCCGAAAAGGCCCGGGAGTGGAAAAATGCAGTTGGACGGCAAGGTTGTTCTGATTACCGGGGCCAGCCGTGGAATCGGAGCGGCGGCGGCACGGGTTTTTGCGGCAGCGGGGGCCAAGGTTGCCCTGATCGCGCGTGGCGGTGACGAGATCGCGGTGATCGCCGGCGAGATCGGACCGAATGCGCTGGCCATTCCCTGTGACGTCAGCCGCTACTGGGAGGTCGAGGCGGCCGTCGCCGCAACGGTCGGTGCGTTTGGCAGGCTGGATGTTCTGATCGGCAATGCAGGCGTCATCGATCCGATCGCGCCACTGGCCGAGGCCGATCCCGAGGATTGGGGCAAGGCCATCGACATCAATCTCAAAGGTGTCTTTTACGGAATGCGCGCGGCCCTGCCGGGGATGGTCGGGCAGGGGTCAGGGACCATACTGACAGTGTCGTCGGGGGCGGCGACCAGCCCGATCGAGTCCTGGTCGGCCTATTGTGCCTCCAAGGCCGGGGCGCTGATGCTGACCCGTGCCGGCGATCTTGAAAACCGGGACAAAGGGGTGCGGGTGCTGGGCTTGTCGCCGGGGACAGTGGCGACCGAGATGCAGCGCAAGATCAAGGCGTCGGGGATCAACCCGGTCAGCCAACTGGACTGGTCGGCGCATATTCCCCCGGACTGGCCGGGAAAGGCGCTGCTGTGGATGTGTTCGCCGGACGCCGATGCGTTCCTTGGCAAGGATGTTTCGTTGCGTGATCCTGCGGTCCGGGCGCGGGTCGGATTGGCGTGATTTCGGTTCTGAAAGAGGCTGATCTTTGGGTCGTCACCCTGAACCGTCCCGACAAGGCCAATGCCCTGACCCACGGGATGCTTGGCGAACTTGCCGATCTGGCCGAAGCGGCGCAGGCGGCCAAAGTTCTGGTGCTGACAGGGGCGGGCAAGGTGTTCAGCGCCGGGGCCGATCTGGACGGTATCGCCAATGGTCTGGCTGTCGATCCGGTGTGGGAACGACTGTCGGGCGCGATCGCTGCGCTGCCGGGCCTGACGATCTGTGCCTTGAACGGGACGGTGGCGGGGGGTGCATTCGGGATGGCGCTGGCCTGCGATCTGCGGGTTGCGGTGCCAGAGGCGCGATTCTTTTATCCGGTGATGCGGTTGGGGTTCCTGCCGCAGCCATCGGACCCATCACGATTGGCGGCGTTGGTCGGGCCAGCACGGGCGCGGCTGATCCTGATGGGCGGGGTCAAGCTGGACGCGGTCGAAGCGTTGGCGATGGGCCTGATCGATCGGATCGCGGATGATCCCCTGGCCGAGGCACGGCTGCTGGGGGCGGATGCACTTTTGGCGGAGGCGGCACATATTGCGGCGATCAAGCAGTTGGTCACGGGCACAGGCCGGGAATCGGGCCGGGAATGAAGCACTGCAAGGCGTGCCTTTTGTTTCACGCGGGTTTGATCGGCAGGATAGGCCAGCGCGTGTGACAGATTTTTCGCAACTTCCGACAACGGCGCAGGGCGATAGCGATCTGGGCCAGCTGCGTGCCGGGTCCAAGGGCCGACTGCGACTGCGTGCCCTGTCTTGAAACAGGCGCTAGTCATCGGTGCCGGGCCGGCAGGTTTGATGGCCGCCGAGGTGCTGGCCGCTGCCGGATGTGCCGTGACACTGGCCGATGCGATGCCTTCGGTCGGGCGCAAGTTTCTGATGGCGGGCAAATCGGGACTGAACCTGACCAAGGATGGGCCGCTTGACGATTTCATCGCTGCCTATGGGCCGCTGCCAAAGGTGATGGTTGATGCCCTGACGGCCTTTGGTCCGGCGCAGGTGATCGACTGGGCGCAGGGCCTGGATCAGCCGGTGTTCACCGGGTCGTCGGGGCGGGTATTTCCGTTGGCCATGAAGGCATCGCCGCTGTTGCGGGCCTGGCTGATCCGTCTGGGCGCGGCAGGTGTCCAGGTGCGCACCCGCTGGCGCTGGATCGGGTGGGACGCGGCGGCGGCGGTATTCGACACACCAGACGGACGCCAGGGTGTCGCGGCAGATATCACCATTCTGGCGCTGGGCGGGGCAAGTTGGGCGCGGCTGGGATCAGACGGCGCATGGGCGGCGCTGCTGGGCGAAGTCGTGACGCCGTTTGCGCCCGCCAACATGGGGTTTTCGGTCGGCTGGTCGCCGCATATGGCGAAGTACTTTGGCCGTCCTGTCAAGGGATGCGCCCTGATCGCCGGGACGCAGCGCGAGCGCGGTGAATTTGTCATTTCCGCGCGTGGGATCGAGGGCGGTGGTGTTTATTCCGTGTCGCGGGCGGTGCGCGAGGGTGCGCCGTTGCATCTGGACCTGTTGCCCGAGTGGAGCCTTTCAGAGGTGGCGGCGCGGCTTGCGCGACCACGCGGCAAGGCGACGTTGGCCAATCATCTGCGCAAGGTTCTGCGCATTGATCCGCTGCGGCTGGCCCTGTTTCATGAATGGGCAAGGCCGTTTGCCGGTGATCTCGCCGCGATCCTGAAGCATTTGCCGGTCCGTCACGATGGGCCGCGACCGCTTGACGAGGCGATATCGACCGCGGGGGGTGTCAAATTCGGTGCGCTGGACGGTGGGTTGATGCTGCAAGACCGACCCGGCGTGTTTTGTGCCGGCGAAATGCTTGATTGGGAGGCCCCGACCGGCGGCTATCTGATCACCGCGTGTCTTGCCAGCGGCGCGGCGGCGGCGCGGGCCGCTTTGGTCATGCCGCCGGGCCAGGGGATGCGAAAATGACCCGCTGCCGACCTGACCAGCGGCAGACACAGATCATCAGGCGGCGCGATCATTGGCGTCGCCGGGGCGTTGCGGTTCGGCGGCGGGCAGTCTGTAGCCAAAGGTTTCCAGATCCCAAGCATAGCGCCGTTGGACAAGCGTGACACTGCGCGGGTCATAGTAGGGCCGCCAATCCTGCGGGTAGTCCCGTTGCGTCTCCGGTAGCCGGCTGGGGGCAATGCCCAGTGCCGCCAGCACCGGTGGCAGATCCTGATCAAGGCACTCCATCCGCAAGGTGTGGGTGATCCTGTCGGTACACCAATGCTGCGCCGACCAGGTGCCAAAGCGCCGCCAGCGCTGTTCCGGGCGACCGCCGCCGCCGCGGCCG
>JBBKXP010000147.1:0-7493 GCA_037969545.1 Paracoccaceae bacterium
GGACCGGGGGAAGCTTCGCCGTCCAGCAATCGCTGGCTCAGCAACTCCAGCCGCTCGACCGTGTCGCCTGCAGTCCGCCAAATGCCATCGCCTGTCATATCGGCAGGGCGCGGCCCGTCCCACGGGTCCGCCATCGCGGCGGCCAGAGGATCGAACCCCAGCCCCAGATCGTCCGCCAAAGCCCGCAGCAATGACGCATCGCCGCCCTTGCCCGACCCGCGCGGCACCCGCGCCAGCGCAATCGCCAGGTCGCGTTCCTGCACCCCCGTTGGCGACACCCCGAAGACATGCAGCCCGTCGCGGATCTGCGCCTCTTTCAGCTCGCAAAGATAGGCATCGAGCCGCCCCAGATCGTCGGCCCCCTGCATCCCTGCATCGACGTCCAGGCCACTCGCTTGTGCCAGCGACACGATCTCGGCCCGCAAATGCGTTGTGCGGCGCGGATCGACCCCACTGGCTTCGTAATATTCGTCCACCAGCGCCTCGAGATCGCGCAGCGGCCCGTAGGTTTCTGCCCGCGTCAGCGGCGGCGTCAGATGGTCGATGATCACCGCACTGGCGCGGCGTTTGGCCTGTGTCCCCTCGCCGGGGTCGTTGACGATAAAGGGATAGACATGCGGCACCGGCCCCAGCGCCACCTCGGGCCAACATGCCTCGGACAGCGCCAGCGCCTTGCCCGGCAGCCATTCCAGATTGCCGTGCTTGCCCATGTGGACGAGCGCATCGGCGCGGAACTGATGCCGTAGCCAGAAATAGAAAGCGAGGTAATTGTGCGGCGGCACAAGGTCGGGCGAATGGTAGGTCTCGGTCGGGTCGATGTTGTAACCCCGCGCGGGTTGCAGCCCGACGCAGACGTTGCCAAATTGCAGTACCGACAACTTGAAACGACCACAGTCGACCTCGCCCGGCTCGAAGAACGGATCAGATTCTGGTCGGCCCCATCGATCTTCGATCTGGGTGCGCACGACGTAGGGAAGTTGGCCATAGGCGATCTGGTAATCGGCGAGCGACAGGTCGACGCCGCCGGTTTTCACCGCCCGGTCGGTCAGCCAGTTCGTCGGCCCGGCCATCAGGCGCTCCATCAGCGTCTTGGCATCGGTCGGGGCGTCATACAGCCGATAACCGGCTCCGGCCAGCAAGCGCAAGACGTGCACCGTCGCGGCCGGCGTGTCGAGGCCGACGCCGTTGGCAAGCCGGCCGTCCTTGTTGGGATAGTTGGCAAGGATCAGTCCGACACGGCGGTCCTTGGCGGCGGTCTGGCGCAACCGCGCCCAGTTCGCCGCAAGTGCTGCAACAAAGTCGATCCGGTCGCCCCGCGCCTGATAGGTCACGATGGGGCACTGGGTCGCGTCGTCGAAAAACGCCTTGCCCTTGAAGCTGATCGCGCGGGACAGGATCCGCCCGTCGACTTCGGGCAAGGCGACGTTCATCGCGACGTCGCGGGCCGACAGGCCACGTGTGCCTTCCGCCCATGCCGCCTCGGTTCCCCCCGACAGGACGACCTGAAAGACGGGTGCATCGTTGGCCAGTAGCGGGTTCGCCGGGCTGTCGTCGCCGTCGTGCGGGCTGCCGACCGCAAAGGCGGTGCAGTTCAGGATGACGGCGGGCGGGGCGGCGGTGAACAGGTGGTCAAGGGTCGCCACGCTGACCGGGTCTTTCAGCGAGGCGACGAAGATCGGCAGGGGGTTAAGGCTCTGCCGCAACAAGGATTTTACCAGCCGGTTGACCGGGGCAAGGCCGCCACCCTGCACCAAGGCGCGATAGAACGTGATCGGCACGATGGGCGCATCTGCGGTCCATGCGCCCTGTGCGGTGCTGAGGTCGGCCACGCCTGCCCCCGGCCAATAGACCCCCGCCCGCAGAAGCGGCGCGGCAGCGGCGGGTTTGTCGGTGCCGTCCAGCATCGCGCTGGCGTAGCGCAGGAAATTGGTCGCGTTCCCCGGCCCGCCTTCGACAAGGTAGGCCCAGAGCGCGTCGTAATCTGCGGGCGCGACGGTGGACAGGTCGCGCAATTCAGCATCGGGCTTGTCGTCGCCGGGCAGCAGAGCCAGCGGCACCCCGGCAGCGTGCAGGCGGGCGGCGTATTGTTCAACGCCGTAGCGCCAGTAGCCGACACCACCAAGAACACGGGCGATCACCAGCCGGGATTTGGCGGCGCAATCGTCCAGATGCAGATCGACGGACATCGGGTGAGCCAGGTGCAGCATGTTCGCAAGTCGAAGGGATGGCGGCGCATCCATTTCCGCTCGCGCCTCGGACAAGGCCGCCAGTTCGGTATCGGCGGCAGAGATCACTACGACGTCGGCGGGGGTTTGGCCCAGATCGACCGGGTCTTTGCCGTCTTCAATGGCGCCGGGAGTCGCTGCCAGCAGGTGCATCAGGCTGCCCCGCCTTGCGTGGTCGCCCGGTTTCGGGCAAGACCGGGACAAAAGTTAGCCGGAAAGGCGCCATCATGGACTACGCAAAAACGGGAGCCGCGAAAATGGCCAAGAACACGCCGCGCCACAAGGAACACAACGAACCGGGGTCTGACAAGAACCCGTTCGGCAAACGGCCCAGCAAAGAGGAATTGCTCGCCCGGATGAAAGCCGCTGCAGAAAAGACGAAGAAGGCCGACGAATGAGCCCAACCCCGGACATGCCCCGGGGTCTGTTCGGATTTGGCGGCGAGGCCCCGGAGCGGGTGCGGCGCTGCGGTCGCGTGTGATCGAGAGCGCTGTCACAACCGCTTTTCCATGAAAACGCTGCTGGCATTTTCCGTGTAGTTTCCAAAGGGACCGCAACTGAGGAATCCATGTCGCGCATAAAGCCGGTGCGCCGCTTGCAGAACATCGCCGGTTTCCAGCCGCAGCCAATGCAGGCGCAATTCCCGCGCCCGGTCTTCGAGCGCCCGCAGGATCGCATCGGCCACCCCGCGCCCGCGGGCGGTTTCGGCGACGAACATCGACTTGACCTCGGCCATATCCTTGTTCACCTTGATCGCCCCGGTGCCGAGGATCACATCGCCCTCCCGCGCGGTGAAGAAATGCACGTCTTCGCTACACAGCGCGTCGATAGACAGAAAGTGGTTCTCGTCGGGCGCGAACAGCGCCTGCATCAACGCATGGCTGGCCTGCAGCAGCGCGGTCGCTTGGGGGTCGCGCGGATCGGTGCGCCCGACCACGATCATGCGGCAAGGGCGGCCGTAATCGCCGCACGGTCCAGCCCGGCCTCGCCGATCACCACCAGCCGGGTTTCGCGTGCGCCCGGAAATGGTTGATCGAAATAGGTATCGATGCGCGGCCCGACCGCCTGCAGCGTCAGGCGCATCGGCTTGCCGCTGACCGCCACAAAACCTTTCAGTCGCAGGATGTCGTGGGCCCGGATCACCTCAGCCACCTGCGCCGCAAAGACCACCGGATCGGTCACTTCGCCGCGTGAAACGACGAAGGATTCAAATTCGTCATGGCCGTGGTCGTGATGCTGATCGTCCGCGGCGTCGTCATCAGCGTGGTGGTGATGATGCACCTCGTGCCGGGCATCGAGATCGTTTTCGGCCCCGACCCCCTGACCCAGCAGCACATCGACCGGCAGCGCGCCCTGCGTGGCGCGAACCACACGTACGCCCTTGCGGCTTTCGGTTGTGAGTCGTGTGACCAGCGTGTCGACCTCGGCCCCGGTCAGCAGATCGGTCTTGTTGATCACGATCATGTCGGCGCAGGCAATCTGATCCTCGAACAGTTCGGAAAGGGGCGTTTCGTGGTCAAGGCTCTCATCCTGCGTCCGCTGCGCATCAACGGCGGCGACATTGTGGGCAAAGCGCCCCTCGGTCACGGCCTTGCCATCGACCACCGTCACCACGCCATCGACCGTCACCCTGGTCGAAATTCCCGGCCAGCTAAAGGCGCGAACCAGCGGTTGCGGCAGGGCCAACCCGCTGGTTTCGATCACGATGTGATCGGGGGGCGGATTGCGGGCGAGCAGCTTTTCCAGCGTCGGGATGAAATCCTCGGCCACGGTGCAGCAGATGCAGCCATTGGACAGTTCGACGATATCGTCGGCGGAGCAGGTCTCGGCCCCGCAGCCTTTGAGGATGTCACCATCGACCCCCAGATCGCCGAATTCGTTGATGATGAGGGCAATCCGCTTGCCCTTGGCATTCTGCAGCATGTGCCGGATCAGGGTGGTCTTGCCGGCCCCGAGAAAGCCGGTGACGACGGTGGCAGGGACTTTGGCAGGCATCGGGCGGCTCCTTGAAAAGACCCGCCCTATCTGGCCCAACCGCTGCGGAAAGAAAAGCCTATCCGCGACCATGCGGCGCCATCAGGTCCAGCACCGGGCCAGTGGGCACGATCCGGTGCGGATTGATGGTGTCATGACTGTAGTGGTAATGCCGCGTGATGTGATCAAGGTGCACCGTTTCGGCCACGCCGGGCCATTGATACAGCGCGCGGGTATAGGGCCACAGGTTGGGATAATCGACGATCCGCCGCCGGTTGCATTTGAAGTGCCCGTGATAGACGGCGTCAAACCGGATCAGGGTTGTGAACAGGCGCCAGTCGGCCTCGGTCAGGCGGTCGCCCATCAGATAGCGGCTTTGGCCCAACGCGCCGTCGATCCAGTCAAGTGTGTCGAAAAGCGGACCGACAGCCGCGTCATAGGCGGATTGCGTCGTCGCAAAGCCGCACTTGTAAACGCCGTTGTTCAGGGTGTCGTAGATCCGGGCGTTGACGGGCGCAATGGCATCGCGCAGGTCTGCGGGCCAGTAATCGGATGGATTGCCGGTGATCCCGTCAAAGGCCGAATTGAACATCCGAATGATCTCGGAACTTTCGTTCGACACGATGGTGCCGCGTTCCTTGTCCCAGAGGATCGGCACAGTCACCCGGCCCGACATCTTGGGAGCGGCGCGCAGATAGGTGTCGCGGGCAAAGGTCAGGCCGAAAAGGGTGTCGCCGGTCGCGCCGGGAAAATCGTCCGCAAAGGTCCAGCCGTCCGACAGCATGTCGGGATGGACGACGGACAGGCCGATGTGGCCCGCCAGCCCCTTCAACGTGCGAAAGATCAGGGTGCGATGGGCCCAGGGGCAAGCGAGCGACACATAAAGATGATAGCGCCCGCTTTCAGCCGGAAAGCCGCCCTCGCCCGAGGGCCCGGCGCTGCCGTCGGCGGTGATCCAGTTGCGAAAGCTTGCATCCTTGCGCACGAAAGCGCCGTCGTTCTTTTTGGTATCGTACCAGTCGTCATGCCAGACGCCGTCAACCAACTGGCCCATACTGACCTCCCTTGATCTGCGTTGCACTGAGACTAGGCCGAAGCCGCAGCGACTTAAACCCTGACCCGGGTGCAGCACCTGTGCAGCAACGCACGTCGCAATTTGCCGCAGGTGCGGCGCATAACCGTTTGCACCCGTGCCGCGCCCCGGTTAGGAGTCCGCCAGACGAAGCCCGCAGGGGCCAGAGAGGTTGGTGGCGCAAGGGTCGACCCGGATGGGGACCGACGCGCCACATTGTCAGCGCCCGCAAGGGGGTCTCTGGCCGCTGCCACGACCGGAGGATCCAGCCGATGCGCCTTTTCCTGACAATTTTCACCAGTCTTTTCGCCAGCGCCGCGGCCGCCCATCCGGGCCACCTGATCGAACAGGCTGGGCACAACCATTGGGTCGCAGGTGCCGCCCTTGGGCTGGCCGGGGCGCTGGGCATCTGGCAAGCGATCAAAGGACGCAAGAAAGCGGCGAAACCCGCTCCCGAAGCGGAAGAAGAAGCCGCATGAAAACCGGCGTGATGATCTGCGGCCACGGGTCGCGCAGCCAGTCGGCGGTCGACGAATTCGCGGTGCTGGCCGAGAAACTGCCCGCCTATCTGCCGGATGACTGGATGGTCGACTACGGCTACCTCGAATTCGCCAACCCCGTGATCCGCGACGGGCTGGACCGGTTGCGCGACGCCGGGTGCGCGCGGATTCTGGCGGTGCCGGGGATGCTGTTTGCCGCAATGCACGCCAAGAACGACATTCCGACGGTTCTGAACACCTATGCGGCGCAGCACGGGATCACGGTGAACTACGGGCGCGAGTTGGGCGTCGACCCCAAGATGATCGCCGCCGCCGCCGGGCGAGTGAAAGAAGCGGTGGACAGCGCCAACGCGGCCCTGGGCGAGGTAGCGCTGCACGACACCTGCCTTGTCGTCATCGGGCGCGGCGCCTCCGACCCCGACGCCAACGGCAACGTCTCCAAGTTGGCACGGATGCTGCAGGAGGGGATGGGGTTCGGCTGGCTCGAGGTCGGCTATTCCGGCGTCACCTTTCCACTGGTGGAACCCTGCCTGCAACACGTCTCGCGACTGCCCTACGCCCGGGTCATTGTCTTCCCCTACTTCCTGTTCTCGGGCATCCTGATCGACCGGATATATGGCTTCACCGATCAGGTGGCGAAGTCCTATCCCGGCATCCAATGGATCAAGGCCCCCTATCTTGGCGACCATCCGAAAGTGCTGGAAACCTTCGCTGAACGGATCACCGAACAGGTGGGCGAAGTGCCGCCGCCGAACTGCGCGATGTGCAAATACCGCACGCAAGTCCTGGGGTTCGAGGCCGAGGTGGGCGCGGTGCAGGAAAGCCACCACCACCACGTCGAAGGCCAAGGCGCGTCCGCACCGGGATCGAACGTCGCGGACTGTGCACTGTGCGACACCTTCTGCACCGGGCTTTGCCGCCTGCAGGACGATCACGGGCACCATCACCACGACCACGACCACGATCACCCGCACGATCACAGCCACGATCACGGCGATGATCACCATCACGATCACGTCCATCCGACCTATCCGCACGCAGACCATCCGCATGGTCCTGAAAGCGCCCGAAAAACGAAAAAGCCCAGCCACTAATTTCTTTTGGCCCGAAATACTCCCGCCGGAGGCTCCGGCATTCGCCACAGGGGCACGCCGTTGAGACCCTATGAAAAAGACCCCGCCGCGATCTACGCCGCCAGTTTCGCGACCGTCAGGGCCGAGGCGCGGCTGGAGCGGTTCGCGCCCGTGTTGCAGCCGCTGGTGACCCGGCTGATCCACGCCTGCGGGATGGTCGACATTGCCGACCGGCTGGCGTTTTCGCCCGATGCCGTCGCCGCCGGGCAGGCGGCGCTGGCCGCCGGTGTGCCGGTGCTGTGCGATTGCGAGATGGTCGCGGCAGGGGTGATCCGCCGGCATCTGCCTGCAGACAATCCGGTGCTGGTGACGCTGAACGACCCCGCCGTGCCCGATATCGCCGACAGGATCGGCAACACCAGGTCCGCCGCCGCCGTCGAACTGTGGCGCGATCACCTGGAAGGCGCGGTCGTGGCTATCGGCAACGCCCCGACGGCGCTGTTTCACCTGCTGGAACTGCTTGACGCGGGCTGGCCGAAACCGGCGGTGATCCTCGGTTTTCCGGTCGGCTTTGTCGGAGCGGCGGAATCCAAGGCCGAACTGGCTGGCAACCCGCGCGATTGCGCCTTTGTCGCGCTGCGGGGTCGGC
>JBBKXP010000148.1:0-3359 GCA_037969545.1 Paracoccaceae bacterium
CCGTCAGCGTCATGCAGACGCCGTGGAACCCGGATACGCAACTGGTCAGTATCGGGATCCAAGGTCGGATGCCCGACGTGGATTCGCGCCCGCCGCTGAACCTCGTGTTCCTGATCGACACCTCGGGCAGCATGGACGATCCGGCGAAACTTCCGCTGCTGAAACAGTCGTTCCGGCTGATGCTGGACCAGTTGCGCCCGACCGACGAGGTGGCGATTGTCGAATATGCCGGTTCCGCGGGGCAGGTGCTGGCCCCGACGCCCGCGTCAAACCGCAAGGCAATCCTGAACGCGCTGAACGGCCTTGGCGCGGGCGGATCGACGAACGGTCAGGGCGGTTTGCAGCAGGCCTATCAGGTCGCCGAAACGATGGCGACGGATGGCGAAGTTTCCCGCGTGATCCTTGCCACCGACGGCGATTTCAACGTCGGGATTTCCGATCCCGAGGCACTGAAAAACTACATCGCGACGCAGCGCACCAGCGGCACCTACCTGTCGGTCCTCGGATTTGGCCGCGGCAATCTGGACGACGCGACGATGCAGGCGCTGGCACAGAATGGCAACGGCACGGCGGCCTATATCGACACCCTGTCGGAGGCGCAAAAGGTGCTAGTTGACCAGTTGTCCGGGGCGCTGTTCCCGATCGCCAACGACGTCAAGATCCAGGTCGAATGGAACCCCGCAACCATCGCCGAATACCGTCTGATCGGCTACGAAACCCGCGCCCTGAACCGCGAAGATTTCAACAATGACGCGGTCGATGCGGGCGAGTTGGGGGCCGGGCATACCGTCACGGCGATCTATGAAGTCACCCCGGTCGGCAGTCCCGCGCAACTCTCCGACCCGCTCCGCTATGGCGATGCGGTCGCGGCCAGCGCGGATAGTGACGAGTTGGGTTTTCTGAAACTGCGCTACAAGGAACCCGGTGCGGCGATCAGTCAGTTGCTGGAAGTCCCGATCACCGAAGGGTCAGTCGCGGGCAGCGACGCGCAATTCGCCGCCGCCATCGCCGGATTCGGGCAGTTGCTCAAGGGCAGCGGCTATCTGGGCACCTGGGGCTACGCCGACGACATCGCACTCGCCACCGAAAACCGGGGCGAAGATGCGTTTGGCTACCGCACCGAAGCGGTGCAATTGATGCGGCTGGCGCAGTCGTTGAGCGGTAACTGACAGGCGGGGCGGCCGGGTGTCGCCCCACAGCTTCTTTTGGCCCGAAATACTCCCGCCGGAGGCTCCGACCCAAACGACAGGCACCGGCGATCTGCAATACACGCCAGGGGTTCTCCAAAACTCCTGGCACTAGTATTGCAAGAAAATCGGGCTATTGGTGTCGGTTGCGCTCTTCCGCATAAAAGTCCCGCAATGTCTTGCCCTTTTCCGGCTTGAACCCGCCCGCGACCTCCATTCCGGCAATCCGATCCAGCCGGAACATCCGGAAATCGTCACGCAATTCGCACCAGGCGACCATAGTCCAGACCTTGCCCCAGAACCACAGGCCAAGTGGACGGACTGTGCGGTCAGACAGCGCCCCGGCCTCATCCGCATAACGCATCGCCAGCCTTTGCCGACTGTTCGACGCCGCCTCGACGGCGTCGATGCGCAACCGCACCGCGTCCGACATTTCCGGCATCCCGACCGCATGGACCTGCACCGCCTCGGCCCGTGCACGGGCCTTGTCGGGCAACACCGCGCCGATCTTGACCAGCGCCTCCTCGGCGCTCGCCGCCATGCTGACACCGCCCCAGGCCCGGATCAGCCGGGCCCCGGCGACCAGCGCGACGATCTCGTCCGCGGTGAACATCAGCGGCGGCAGGTCATAGCCGTCGCGCATCAGGTATCCGACCCCCGCCTCGCCTTCGATTGGCACGCCGGACCCGATCAGATCGGCAATGTCGCGGTAGATCGTGCGCTGGGTGACTTCCAGCCGGTCGGCGAGCATCGCCGAGGTGAGCAGCCGACCGCCGCGCAGATACTGGACGATCTGGAACAGGCGGTCGGCGCGGCGCATCAGGCGGCCTTGGGTTCAAACAGACCGATGGAATTGCCATCGGGGTCAAGGACATAGACGAAACGACCCGGCGGGATATCGATGGCGGGACTCAGAACCTTACCGCCGGCTTTGGTGCAGCGGTCGATCCCCGCCTCGAGTTTGTCAGGCAGCGCCAGATGGATCGTCGGACCATTGCCGCCGGTCGCCGGTTTGCCGGGATAGAGGTGGCCGCCGACGCCGGTCATGTCATCGCTGAAATTCACCATTGGATTGGGGCCGGTATCGTCTCGCTTCATCTTCCAGCCGAACACGGCGCTGTAGAACTTTTCGGCTTTCGCCAGATCGCTGACCGGCAATTCGGTCCAGACCACGATGGGGGCGTTTTTCATGTCTCATCTCCTTGATGGGGTTGGTCGATGAGCCCCCTATGTCATACCCCTGCTGACAGCATCCTGTCAGCAGTCAATCGCGCCACCCCAGCCCGTTTTCGGTCCGTCTACCGGGGTGATATTCGCCACTGACCCAGCCTGCATAGCCGTCCGCGTCGAGACGGGCAAAGAACGCCGGATAGTCGATTTCGCCGGCCACCGGCTCGTGCCGCCCCGGATATCCGGCGACCTGCACATGCGCGACGCGATGGCCGTGGGCGGCCCAGGTTGCGATGACGTCGCCAGTGATCCGGTGGGCGTGATAGGCGTCGAATTGCAGGTGCAGGTTGGGGGCGGCGACGGCGTCCAGCACCGTGGCGGCCAGGCCGAAGTCGTTCAGGAAATAGCCCGGCATGTCGTGCGGGTTGATCGGTTCAATGGTCAAGCTCTGCCTTGGAGCCTCGGCGGCGGCCCAGGTCAGATTGGCGATGAATGTCGCTTTGGCGTCCGCCCCCTCGGCGACTCCAGCCATCAAATGCAGATGTTTCGCCCCCAGCGCCTTTGCATATCGCGCTGCCCGTTTGAAATCGGTGCGGAACCGCGCTTCGCCCCCGGGCACGGCGGCAAAGCCACGTGTCCCGCCGGTATAATTCGGTGGCGGGGCGTTGATCAGGGCCAGCGTCAGGTCGTTGTCGGTCAGCCTTTGCAGAATATCGGCGGCGGAATCGTCGTAAGGAAACAGGATTTCCACCGTATCGAACCCGGCGGCACGCGCCGCGCCGAACCGTTCAAGCAACGGATGCTCGGTGAAAAGCATCGTCAGGTTGGCGCAAAAGCGGGGCATCGGCGTGGCCTCATGATTTCGACGCATCATGTCGAAAACAGATCAGACCGCCAAGAGTGCGCGGGCCAATCTGCGCCCAATCCGGCGCAATTTCGCGGGCGGGCTGACCAAGGCATCCGATGACCGACACGCCCCTGCCGCTGCCGCGTGGCCAGAAG
>JBBKXP010000149.1:0-6424 GCA_037969545.1 Paracoccaceae bacterium
TCCTCCGCTGACGCCCGGCATGACGATAGTCGATGGTGAAAGCCCGACTCCCCGAGCGATATATGCAAACGGCAAACCCGCGCACATCGGTGTCGAAGATCTGATAGTCCCGCCCCTGCGCGGGTTCAGCATCGCGGACGGATTTCTCATTCAATCGCAATCGGTTGGCCATGCAACTCACCCTCCAATCGTCATCCCATGACGCGTGGATTCGCGCCGCAATCAAGCGAAGCATGCCAGCAGGGGTGGCGGGGTGGCGCAGGGTGGCGGTGAAATGGTGACGGCGTGCCACCCCTGCAAAATATGGCTAACGCGGCGGGAAGCGGTCGTTTGCTGCACCGAGGTACAAGGTCCGCTCAGCGGGACGAAGTTGCCGTTTGATGCAACTACGCGAATGTCGGTCATGGGAACCATCGATGGTCGTTGTCAAGATCAGGGTTTTCGGGTAGTGTCTGGCGTGTTGAAATTGTGCTGCATCCTCCCTTTGCCTTAGGAGATGTTGAATGCGCGGGTTCATGCTTCTGATTCTTCTGCTAGTTGTTCAAACTCCGATTGCGTCGCATGCTGCCGCCATCCACGACGCCGCAGCGAAGGGCGACGTCGCGGCGGTCATGGCGGCGCTCGACGCTGGTGTTGGTGTGGATGAGAGTGACGGGCTCAGGACACCACTCTATCTTGCAGTCAAGGGCGAGCATATTGAGGTGGCAAGACTGCTCTTGGATCGTGGTGCCGACGTAAATGCCTCGATATCGATCTTAGGCCCTGCCCTCATTCCGGCCTTGGCAAAACGCAGGGTCGATTTGGTCATTCTGTTGCTGGATCGGGGCGCAAACCCAAACTCGCAGCACGGAGGAAAGACCGTCCTCCACGTCGCAGTGACATCCCAATGTTTCGATTGCGTAAGGGTACTGGTCGAGGCCGGCGCCGACGTGAATGCGAAGACAGAGGATGGCAAGACACCGCTCCACCTGGCAAGATTCAGGGGGCAACGCGAGACTGGCGACTATCTCGTGTCGCACGGCGTCATCATCCCGACACCAGCCCCGATTTCGATGAAGTTGGCCAATGCCGATGTCGAGAATGGCCGGACCCACTTCACCCGCGTGTGTTCTGGTTGCCATAATGCCGAGCCAGCTGGAGCGAACAAGACCGGACCGAACTTATGGGGCGTTGTCGGTCGGGATAAGGCATCTGTGGAAAAAGTTCGCTACTCCGACGCCTTGCAGAGCTTGGAGGGTGTTTGGACGTTTGAGGACCTGAACAAATTCCTGCTTGAGCCGATGGTCACGACCCCCGGCGTCAAAATGGAGACGGTGGGTGTTCCGGACGAAACTGAACGAATAGACGTGATCGCCTACTTGCGTACACTCAGTGACAAGCCGATCCCGCTGCCCTGAATTGGTGACACAATTCCTTGGTCGTCAGCCGAGGCGGCGATCGCGCGATGCGAAGGCCATGTCGATAGTATAGGCACCAATCCTGTAAGGAACCCGGCCGACCGGCTTGCCCGCAACACAGGTAGCCAAATGTGTCTATTGTCGCGAGGTGCAGAGTGGCAGGTTTTCCCGCGGGCACGCGGCATGGGATCAGCGGGTCGAATGGCTGGTTCGGGCCGAAACAGACGGAACTTCAGTTCGCGCCGATAAATTGTTCGAAGATCATCAGAGCAGGCTTACCTCAACGCCACCTCAACCCGCATACGCGGTTTAGGCGCGGTCTATGACGGTGAAAACAGGTCAATGTCGGGTGCTGTCGGAATGGAAGATCCGCGAAATCAAAGACTTGGCCGTTAAGCTGTTGAAATGTTTAACCTATTGGAATCGCTGGAATTTAGGCTCATAACCTGAAGGTCGTAGGTTCAAATCCTACTCCCGCAACCAGCGTTACAGAACCGCCCGCAGCATGATTGCCGCGGGCGTTCTGCGTTGTACCCAACGACAATAGTCCGGCCAGTTCTCCAATCAATTCAATGACCAATATCCCGTCTTCCGGGATCAACCTGATTTCCGAAAGCAGGCTGCGAATGATCTCGCTGGCTTCCAATCTGGTGGCAGGTTCATTCAGTGCACTGGTCAGGTCTGCAACTTTCCTCCGATATGTGTCGGCAAGGCCCGAGTGAAGCAGCACAGGCGGCGCGTCGTCCGTTGACTGGAGTTCCTTTTCCAGTTCGGCCTTTTGCGCTTCCAGGTCGTCCATCTTGGCCTTCATGCTTGGGTGGAACATCCCTTCGGTGATGGCCTCAATGATCTTGTCGATCTGCCGTGTGGTTTTAGCCAGCTTCCGCTCGGCGCTGACCCGGTCGTTCCTGATTGACCCAGCCAGATGATTGAACTCTTCCAGATAGGCGCGGGTGAATTCCGCGATCAGATCGGGATGCAGCAAGTGATCCTTGAGACCAGAGAGCACGCGGCGCTCCAAGTCGTCGCGCTTGATCGACACGCGATTGCCGCAGGTCCCTTTGTTGCGGGCATTGGCGCATCCAAGATAAGCCTTGCCCACCACGGTGAAGCCACCGCCGCATTGTCCGCAGGTCGCCAATCCCGAGAACAGGTTCTTGGGGCGACGGGCGCGTTCAGACCGCGTGACACCTTCACTGATCACAAAGCTGCGGGTGGCCGTTTGGCGGGATTTGACCCGGTTCCAGAGATCGCTGGAAATCAATCGAAGATCCGGCACTTCTTCGATGACCCAGTCTTCCGGCTGGTTCATCCGGGCTTGTCGTTTGCCCGTATCTGGATCCTTGATGAAGCGCTGGCGGTTCCAGATCAGCCGCCCGACATAGAGCTCATTGTTCAGAATGCCGGTGCCACGCCGCCAGTTTCCATAAATGGTCGACATGCCCCACCCATTGCCGCGTGGCCCATCAATCCCTTCGTCATTGAGGCTGCCTGCGATCGCACGCGGGCTGCGGCCCATGGCGAACTCTTCGAAGATGCGGCGCACGATGGATGCCTGATTGTCATTGATGGCCCGCTCGCCTGTGGTCACACTGCCATCGCTCTGGATGTCACGGACCACATCGTAGCCGTAGGTGATGCCGCCCGCGGACTTGCCCTTGCGGACCCGTCCTTCGAGCCCGCGATGGGTCTTCTGTGCAAGATCCTTCAGAAACAGGCTGCTCATCGTTCCTTTGAGACCGATGTGCAGTTCAGAAATTTCGCCTTCGGCCACCGTGACAATCGGTATCCCCTGAAACCGCATCTGCTTGAAGAACGCCGCGATATGTTCCTGATCCCGGCTGATCCGGTCAAGGCCCTCGGAGACGACCACATCGAACTTGTCGTTGCGGGCGTCTTCCAGCACGCGTTGATAGGCGGGGCGCAAATGCGAGGCTCCGCTGATCCCGCGATCGGAATAGGTGTCAGCTTCGCTCCAGCCGTTACCAGTGACCAGACGCAAGCACAGCCGGCGCTGGCCCTCGATCGAGGCATCGCTTTGCAGGTCGGTGGAGTAACGGGCGTAAATGGCTGCACGCATGGTTTGGGCCTTTCCTTACTCTGGGTCGCTGGCATCAGCGGGCGGTGTCAGGACTTGCTTGGCCCGCCCGATCATAGGCACGCTTTTGCGGATGTCTTCCAATATCGATTGCAACTCGTTGCAACTGGAGATGCCGGTGGCGCGGTTGTAGTGCTTCTCAGACATCGCCAGCGTGGCGTGACCCAAGATGTCGCGGATGATGTTCGCGTGTTCCGGATCGACTTCGGCAATGGTCGTCGCGGCAATACTCCGGAAAGCATGGGGCCGGAGCGCCAGACCCAGATGACGTTCCGTGATTTTCGGTAATTCGCGCGACAGGCCGTCCGGGGTCATGCCGTCGCCGTATTGGTTGACCCACAGTGCATCGGTGCCATTACCCTCCAACAGAGCAGGGCGATACAGATCAAGGTAGGCCCGCATGGGCGCCACCAACTGGGTCGGCAAGCGGAAGCTGCGGGCTTTGTGATCCTTCATGTCCTCAGCTGCGAACTGCAGCATGAACCCGACTGACATGGGGCGCAAATGTTGTTTGACGCGCATTGCCAACAATGTTCGGCGGCGAATGGGACATGCGATCAGAAATCCGATGAGCAGCGCCTGCCGGAAATGGATTGCCTGTTTCTTGGGCGAGAGGTGGCTGTCACGTTCGATCTGCTCCATGAAGTGCAGACTCCATTGAAAGATCCGACGCGCATCAATCGGGTGTGGTGCGGGCAGACTATGTCGGTTCGCTTCATGGCCGAGACGTTTGACAACGGTGTTCAACCACGCCAAATCGGCATGCGGCGACATCGCGGCGGCAAGCACGTACAAGTCTGTCACGAGGGTTTGGATGGTGCGAGGGCTCAACCGCATCTTGCACTCAGCTACGTAGGCTTGGACGCTCGACACGACAATGCGGCTGGTGGGAGGGTTAGTGAGTGCAGCGTCGTCGGTGCGACGCAGGAAAGACAGCCACTGACCATAGCTCTGGCGCCGTTTGGTGCGACTGCCCTCCGACCAAGCGTGACAGGGGCCAAGATCGTCAAACAGATCACCAGCCAGGAACAAGCCGTCCCAGGCATCGCGGTCCGCTTGCGGCCAGTCGTCGTATTTCAGTACCAGCACGATGCGATCAGTCATAGCGACCACCAAACTTCGACAGGATTTCGTTGTAGCTGTCATGTGCATGCTGACTTGACAGTTCGGCATAGAAATCGATGGTCGTCTGGACCGTCTTGTGCTTCAGCAACCGGCGCACCGTCTCGTAGTGGCCGGGATTCGAGTCGAGGTAGATTTTGGCCGCGAGATGCCGGAACAGGTGCGTATTCATCACCAAGCCGGTCTCGCGGCAAATCAGAGCCTTCAGATCGCTGCCAAAATTGTCCGGCGTGCGAGGCAAGCCATCGCTGGCCCTGGGAAACAGTGCAGTCCCCTTCACATTCGAGAGTTGGCCCCGGAACAGCGAAATATAGCTGCGAAGCAGGGCCGACTTTGCGCCGCCGAGTTTGACCTCAATGGCTTCATGGTTTTTGACTTCCGCCCCTTCGATGCGAATGCTGTAGAGCGTATGCGTGCCGTTGCGGTGCGGAGTTATATGCCGCTCCAAATCGAGGCTGACGAGGTTTTTGACACGCATCGGGCAGGACAGCAGGATGGACATCGAGACGGCATGCATGGCAAGCAGTGCGCTGCTCCGGGTCGCCGGATTTACTCTGGCGCGATCCATCAGCATTTGCGGCAGGCTGACCAAACGGGCCACGTTCTGCCAATCGTTGAATTGCAGCAGGCGTTGGCTGTTCTTCGCGCTCATGCCCTTTGGGTTTGTCGAGACCCGCTTTTTGACACTGAGCATCGCCTCCAATTCATGTGGCGAGACACGAAGATGATCACGCGCCACGACAACCAGCGTTGCGGCAATGTTTTGCAGGCTCCCAGACTTCAGCGGCGATCCGGTCCGTTCAATGTGGGCGGTGAACGCTGTCTTCATTTGGGCAGACGTGACCACGCCTGAGAGGCTTCCAATCTTTGCGGGATCCGCACCCGCGTTGACCAGCGCGTCGAGAAACTGGATGATGTGGGCCTTGGTGTTGCGCAGCGACGTTGGCCGCAGGGCTTTGTCCGGGCCGTCCTCGTCAAAGAGATCAACGACCGCCCGCCGTTTGAGGTAGGCGGCAATCTCGTCCTGCAAGCTGACCGGATAGGCCGTCAGCGGACGGCAGCGGTGTTGCGGGTTGGGCGCATAGGTCAACGTGGCCAGGGGCAGGGCATTACGCGCAACGATCCCATTCCACGTCTGCGCCATCTCCTTGCACAATATCGCCGGATCTTTCCCCAAGAGACGGGTGTCGAGGTGGCTTTGAAAAGCCGCCATCACAGTGTCTGACACTGCGTCCGTCTCGATGCCACGACTGCAACAGTACGTGGCAAACCGGGCTAGTGCCCATTCCTGATGTTTGGCACCAGCCCTTTCGAAGAACGCGTTCCATGTTGCTGTCCGTTCCACTGTCGGCATGTCGCGGGGTATAAAGCGGGTTAACCTTAAGGCCGTGGCGAGGTTGGCTTTGACGTTGGCCAGAGACTTTGCCGAAACGCCAGCTTGCGCAGGATGAATTGTTGCCAATACTTTGCGAAGAGCGGGGACCTCGGTCGGCAAGTCTGCCGGTGCGCGGTTGAGGAACCGGGCGGTGCGCGTGATCGCCGAAATCAAATCGCGGCGTCTCGTCTCAGACAATTTGTGCAAGTCATCGAGTTTAACGATGACGTCGGCGAGGGTGGCGGGGCTATTATCGAAAGGCATGTTATATAATCCTTAAACTTAAGACTGAGGGGACTCGGATGGACAGGAGAACCCAAGGTGGCCCACGAGCGGACATTCGGGCGATCACGGCCACGAATTTGTATCCGAAGTTCGTAGGGCCGTTCTCCCGAGCCTCGGAAAAATCGACCCATTTGAGGACATTAGAGG
>JBBKXP010000150.1:0-2689 GCA_037969545.1 Paracoccaceae bacterium
TCCACATACCGCGTGCGCAGGCGGAAATCGGCGCGGGTCTCGTCGCACTCAACCGCCAGACAACACGCACCTGCCATCACAGCGGCCAGCGGTTGCGCGCCGCCCATTCCGCCAAGCCCGGCGGTCAGCAGCCAGCGGCCTTTGAGGTTGCCGTCGTAGTGCTGTCGCCCGGCCTCGACGAAAGTCTCATAGGTGCCCTGCACAATGCCTTGGGTGCCGATGTAAATCCACGACCCGGCAGTCATCTGGCCATACATCGCCAGACCTTTTTTATCGAGTTCGTTGAAATGGTCCCAAGTCGCCCAATGCGGCACGAGGTTGGAATTGGCGATCAGGACGCGCGGCGCGTCCTTGTGGGTGCGGAATATGCCGACGGGTTTGCCCGATTGCACCAGCAGGGTCTCGTCATCTTCCAACTCCTTGAGACTGGCGACGATCTGATCAAAATCCGCCCACGTCCGCGCCGCCCGCCCGATGCCGCCATAAACGACCAGGTCGTGCGGGTTTTCGGCAACGTCCGGGTGCAGGTTGTTCATCAGCATCCGCATCGGTGCCTCGGTCAGCCAGCTTTTCGCCGTGATCTCGGGGCCCGTGGCCGGATAAACGTCACGCATGTTGTGGCGGGGGTTGGTCATGGTTTTAGTCCCATCGTCAGTGCCAGTTGATTCAAAGATTCCAGTATCTTGCGCAAGATAGGACGCAGTGGTGCGGCCTTGGCTTCGTCGAAATCCCAAGGCGCGGATTCGGCGGCAAGGTAGGCCGATTGGGCCAATTCCATCTGTACCGCATGCCACCCCTGATCGGGTTGCCCATAGTGTCGCGTCGTCCATCCACCCTTAAAGCGTCCGTTGAGGATCGAAGTGTAACCCTTTGCTGTTGTGCAAACTTTCACAACCTCTGATTCAATCGCACCAGAACAAGTCGCCCCCAGGTTGGTCCCGACATTCAGGTCCGGCAGCGCGCCGTCGAACAGGAACGGAATCCGCGACCGGATCGAGTGGCAATCATACAGGATCGCCACCCCATGCACCGCCCGGACCCGCTCCATCTCGGCGGCCAAGGCCGCATGGTAGGGTGCGTGATACCTCACGCACCTTTCCGCAACCTCGCCCGCATCCGGCACCCGATCCCATATCCCCACGCCATCGAAATCGGTCAGCGGCACCAGCCCGGTGGTGTTCTGACCCGGATATAGACTGTCCCCCGCCGGATTGCGGTTGGCGTCGATGACATAGCGGTGAAACGTTGCCCGCACCGTCGTCGCACCCCTCAGCAATCCGTCATAGAGCCGGTCGATATGCCAGTCGGTATCGGCCAGCTCCCGGCCATTCTGATTCAGATGTTCGTAAATGTCCGCAGGCAGATAAGTGCCCGAATGCGGCACGCCCAGCACGATCGGGCCATCACCCGGGACAACTTCGACCGGTTTCACAGGACCAGCCCCGTCGCATCGATCAGCGTCCCCGAAACGACCATCTGCGACGCCGCGGCGATATCGGGAGCCAGGTAACGGTCCTGTTCAATGGCCGGCACCTGCGTCCGGATCGCCGCCAGTGCCTTTTGCAAGGCCGGACTGGTCTTCAGGGGCGCCCGAAACCCGATGCCCTGCGCCGCGCACATCAACTCGACCCCGATAATGACCGACAGGTTCGCATTCATCCGGCGCAGTCGACGCGCCCCATGCGCCGCCATGCTCACATGGTCCTCCTGATTGGCGCTCGTCGGTGTCGAGTCCGTCGAACAGGGGTTCGCCAGATGTTTGTTCTCGCTCATCAGCGCCGCCGTCGTCACCTCGGCGATCATCAGACCACTGTTCAGCCCCGGTTCGGGCGTCAGAAACGGCGGTAGGTCGTGGTTCAGCGTCGGATCGACCATCAGCGCCACCCGGCGCTGCGCAATCGCCCCGATTTCAGCCACGGCAAGCGCGATCTGGTCAGCCGCAAAGGCGACTGGCTCCGCGTGGAAATTGCCACCCGATACAATCAATCCTTCATCTACCAATACCAGCGGATTGTCAGTGACGGCATTGGCCTCGATTTCGAGCGTCCGCGCCGCGAACCCCAGAAGATCGAGCGCCGCACCTGTCACTTGCGGCTGGCAGCGGATGCAGTAAGGGTCCTGCACCCGGGTATCGCCATCGCGGTGGCTTTCGCGAATCTCGCTGCCCGACATCAACGCTCGCATGGCGTCAGCTACGGCAATCTGCCCCGCATGGCCGCGCAGCGTGTGAATGGCCGGTTCCAAAGGCGCAGTCGACCCCATGATCGCATCTGTCGACAGCGCCGACGCGATCACCGCGCCCCGCGCATTGCGCTGCGCCTGCCAAAGCCCGACAAGGGCGCAAGCGGTAGAAAACTGGGTGCCGTTGATCAGCGCAAGGCCCTCTTTCGGTCCCAAGACCACAGGCGTCAATCCTGCCGCGATCAAGGCATCGCCGCCCGCCATCACCCGCCCCTGATAGATCGCTTCGCCCGCGCCGATCATCGCTGCGGCCATGTGGGCAAGGGGTGCCAGATCGCCCGAGGCGCCGACCGACCCCTGCACCGGGATGACAGGGGTGACACCATGGGCGAGCATTGATTCGAGAATCGCAACGATGTCCCACCGCACCCCCGACGCACCGCGCCCCAGCGACAGCAGTTTCAGCACCATCATCAGCCGTGTCGTCGGTTCGTCCAGCGCATCGCCC
>JBBKXP010000151.1:0-3816 GCA_037969545.1 Paracoccaceae bacterium
CGTCTGCCCTGCCCGACACATACGAATGATGCCGGAAGGCCTCGCGCCGGTGGATGTTGGTGATGTGGACTTCGATCACTTTGCCATCGTAGGCGTTCAGGGCGTCGAGGATCGCGACCGAGGTGTGGGTGAAGGCGCCGGGGTTGATGATGATCCCGGCGGATGTGCCACGTGCGGAGTGGATCCGGTCGATCAGCGCGCCTTCGTGGTTGGACTGGTGGCAGGCGCAATCCAGGCCCAGCGCCGATGCGCGTGCCATGCAAAGCGCCTCGACATCGGCCAGCGTCTCGCTGCCATAGATCTCGGGTTCACGTTGCCCAAGCAGGTTGAGGTTGGGGCCGTTCAGGACGGTGATCAGGTGGGGCATGGCCGGGCCTTTGTGGTTCAGGTGTCTTTGCATGGCCGGATTTGCGGATTTTTGCAACTTGCAGAGCGACGGGCGGCGTCCGCCCCCTGGGGGTGGCTCGGGCGCCGCCGCGCAAAACGGTCTAGTTCTGTAAAGTCACACCCGCCGCCTGCATCCCCGCAATCGCCGCCGCCAGCGAGCCGTCAAAGTCGATGGCCCGGCAGAGAGCCATGTCGACGCTCACCCCGAACCCAAGTTTCGCGGCGTCGACTGCCGAATAGTTGACGCAGAAATCCGTCGCCAACCCGACCAGGGTCAGCCGGTCGATGCCGCGACTGCGCAGGTAACCCGCGAGCCCGGTTGGCGTCTTGTGGTCGTTTTCAAAGAAGGCCGAATAGCTGTCGATCGCCGGATCATAGCCCTTGCGCACGATCAGATCGGCCCGCGCCGTGTCAAGCCGCGCATGAAACTTTGCCCCGGTCGACCCCTGAATGCAGTGATCGGGCCAAAGCACCTGCGGTCCGTAGGGCATGTCGATGACCGACATCGCCGCAGCGCCGGGATGGCTCGAGGCGAATGAGGAATGCCCCGCAGGATGCCAGTCCTGCGTCAGGATCACCGCCTTGAATGCTGGCATGGCGCTGTTGACCCCTGCCACGATCTGATCGCCACCCGCGACTGCCAATGCGCCGCCGGGGCAAAAATCGTTCTGCACATCGATGACGAGGAGAGCGTGCATCGGCCTGACCTTTCACAAGTTATCCGCACCCAACCTAGAGCCCGGTGCCGGAAATGTAAGGCGGGTCGTGCGTTGCGGCACCATTGAGTGACATTGCCCGCCTTGTCGATCCGCAACGCGGGGGGTATGCGGACATCATGTTGACGGTTGCCGCCCTCTACCACTTTGCCCGGTTCGATGATCCGGCGGCGATCCGCGCCCCCCTGCTGGAAATTTGTCGCCACGAGGGGATCAGCGGCACCCTTTTGCTGGCCCCCGAGGGGATAAACGGCACCGTTGCCGGGTCTGCTGCCGCAATCGACACCCTTGTGGCGCATCTGCGCGCATTGCCCGGCTGTGCCGCGCTGGACTGGAAACGCAGCCACGCCGCAGCGCCGCCGTTCAACCGCATGAAAGTGCGGCTCAAGCGCGAGATCGTCACGATGGGCCAGCCCGATGTCGATCCGCGGGTCGCTGTCGGCCATTACGTGCAGCCGGCCGACTGGAACGCTCTGATCAGCGCCCCCGATGTCGTCGTGATCGACACCCGCAACGCCTACGAGGTCGCGATCGGCAGCTTTGTCGGGGCACTCGACCCGCAGACCCGCAGTTTCGGCCAGTTTCCGGCCTGGTGGCGCGCCAACAAGGATCGCTTCGCGGGCAAACGGGTGGCGATGTTCTGCACCGGCGGAATCCGCTGCGAGAAATCCACCAACTACCTGTTGTCGCAAGGCGTCGAAGACGTGTTTCACCTCAAGGGCGGTATCCTGAAGTATCTTGAGGAGGTGCCGCCCGAGACCAGTCTGTGGCAGGGCGAATGTTTCGTCTTTGACGGACGCGTTTCGGTCGGTCACGGGCTTGCCGAAGGGCCGCACGAATTGTGCCATGCCTGCCGCCGCCCGATCCTGCCCGCCGACAAGGACGCCCCGGACTATGAGGCAGGCGTTGCCTGTCCGGCCTGCGTGACCGAGACGACAGAGGCCGACAAGAGCCGGTTCCGCGAACGCCAAAAGCAGATGTCGCTGGCCCGCGCCCGCGGTCAGCGCCATCTGGGCGCGCTCTAGATGGCCGTTCAAAATCAGATTCTGGCGCTGGGGCTGGGGGCAGGTGCGGGATATGCGGCATATCGCGCCGGTATGCCGCTGCCGTGGATGCTGGGGCCGATGTTGATCAATACGATCGCCGCCCTGACCCGCGCCCCGGTTGCCGGGCCGGTTTGGGCCCGCCCCTACGTGATCCCGGTGATCGGGGTCATGCTGGGGTCCGCGGTCACCGCTGCGGTCTTTGCCGCAATTGGCGAATGGGCGGTGACGCTGCTGCTGATGCTGCCGTTTCTGTTGGTCGCTGCCGGGCTGTCGTTCCTGATCTATCGACGGATTGGCGGCTATGACCGGGTGACGGCGTTCTATGCGGCAATGCCCGGCGGACTGAACGAGATGCTGCTGGCGGGGATCGACGCGGGCGGCCATGAACGCCGGATCGCGGTCGCCCATGCCAGCCGGATCCTGATCGTGGTCTTGTGCATCGGGCTTTATTTCGGGTTCGTCCTCGGGGTCCGTCCGGGCGCGGGCGGGGTGCGCCCGTGGATCGGTCTGGATGCCCTCGGCTGGCTGGATTGGGTGGTGCTGGCTGCATGTGCGCTGATCGGCGCGCCGCTGGGCAAGGCGCTGAAACTGCCGGCGGGCAACCTGCTGGCACCGATGTTGCTGAGTGCCGCCGCGCATGTCTTTCATCTGGTCGAGACTGCCCCGCCGACGCTGGTCGTCAACGCCGCGCAGATCGTCCTTGGCACCGTGATCGGTTGTCGTTTTCTGGGGTCGCGGCTGCGCGAGATCGGCGTCGACATGCGTCTTGGCCTGATGTCGTCGGTGTCGATGATGGTGGTCGCGGTGGTCTTTGCGCAGATCACCTCACTTCTGACCGGCACCGCCCCCAGTCAAGTGTTTCTGGCCTACAGCCCCGGCGGGTTGACCGAGATGTCGCTGCTGGCGCTGGCGATGGGGCAGGACGTCGCCTATGTCTCGGTGATGCATATCCTGCGGATATTGCTGGTGATCGGCATTGCGCCATCGGTGTTCCGGCGGTTTGCCTTACCCCGAACGTAGGCCGGTTTCGACCAGCATGCCGCGCCGTTTCGCCTCATAGTAATAGCCGCTGGCATACCATTTGATCGCCGTCGCCTCGTTTCCGTCCGACAGCAGCCAGGCACCGCGCAGGTATTTCACCGCATAGCGCAGGTTGGTGTCGGCATCGAGCAGTTCGGTTGCCGGGCCGCGATGCCCCATCGTTTGCGCGGTCTGCGGCAGGATCTGCATCAGGCCGTAATACGGGCCGTTTCGGGCACCCGGATTATAGCCGCTTTCACGCTGGATCGACCGATGGATCAGACTGGCGGGCACGCCGTAGATTTGTGCGTATTTCGTGATCAACGACCGCAATTCCGGGGTTTCGTTGGGATTGAGGCCGGTCGCGGCAAATCCCATGCGCGAAGGCTGTTCGATGGCCGGACCACGACCGCAGGCGGCGAGCGCCCCAAGCGTCAGTCCAAGCGCCGCGCGCCGCGTCAGTCTCGTGATCATGTCGGTTCGACCGTCCCTGTCGTTTTCGGCGACAGTAGGGAGTAGCGGGGGTCTGGCAAGTGGCCGGACCAGTCATCGGCAAAGACCCGCCCATAGCCAGATGGGCGGGCCGGACGATTTGGCCAACTTGCGCCTGCACAGACCCGATTATTCACGTTTCAGAAGTCGAGGTG
>JBBKXP010000152.1:0-12626 GCA_037969545.1 Paracoccaceae bacterium
TCACCCGGCCCACCCGTTTTGGCCACAGCGACCCGCCCCAGACTGCCGCCGCCAGCCCCAAAAGGCCCAGCGCGATCAACGACCGCAAGATATGGAACTGCCCCAGCCCGCCGTCGGCAGAGACGAAAGGCACGAAATTATCGGTCAGCCCAAGAGTGAACATGCCCCCCAGCACGGCGATGGCCGCTAGGCCCGGCTGATTGGTCGCGGCTTGCAAAGGAATTGCCCTTTCCTGCGGCTTTGGGTGATAGTGCGCTTAACGTCCCGCCCATGTCTGGCGGGATTACGGGAGGACGGCAATGGGCTGGATGGCTGACGAGACCGGGCTGAACAAATGCACCGCCAACTATGTGCCGCTGACCCCGCTGTCGCACCTTGCCCGCGCCGCCAAGGTATTCGCCAATGTCGAGGCGATCGTCTATGGCCCGACCCGACGCACCTATGCCGCCTACCACGCCCGCGTGACGCAACTGGCCAGTGCGCTGACCGGCGCTGGCATCGCGCCCGGCGATGTCGTCGCGACGATCCTGCCCAACATCCCCGCCCATGCCGAGGCGTCGTTCGCCATCCCCGCCTGCGGTGCGGTGCTGAACACGATCAACACCCGTCTGGATACCGACACGGTCGCCTATATCTTCGATCACGGCCAGGCCAGGGCGGTGATCTGCGATAGCCAGTTCCTGCCCCTGGCCGAGGCGGCGATCGCCGCGATGGACGGCCCCGCGCCACTGCTAATCGAAGCCCCCGACACCCATGCCGGCCACACCGCCAGCGGTCGGTACATGGCCTACGAAGATTTCCTGCTGACCGGCGACGCTGCGACACCCTGGATCATGCCGCAGGACGAATGGGAAAGCCTTGCGCTCAACTATACCTCAGGCACTACCGGGCGGCCCAAGGGCGTCGTCTATCATCATCGCGGTGCGTATCTGATGACGATGGGCACCCCGGTCAGTTGGCAGATGACCTTGCGCCCCCGCTACCTGACCATCGTGCCGCTGTTCCACTGCAACGGTTGGAACCATACCTGGATGCTGCCGCTGCTTGGCGGCACGATGATCTGCTGCCGCGATGTGAGTGCGCGGGCGATCTACGACGCGATAGCGGACGAGGGTGCCACCCATTTCGGCGGCGCACCCATTGTCCTGAACATGATCGTCAACGCCAAGGATGCCGACCGCCGCCCCTTTGACCACATCGTGCAAGCCTTTACCGCCGGGGCGCCGCCCGCTGCCGCAACGTTGGCCGCCATCGAAAAGCTGGGGTTCAATGTGACGCAGGTTTACGGCCTGACCGAAACCTATGGCCACGTCACCGAATGCTTGTGGGATGCAACCTGGAACGACCTGCCTGCTGACGAACAGGCCGCCATCGCCGCCCGGCAAGGTGTCGCCTTTCCGATGATGGAGGCCGTCACCGTGCTGGACCCCGCGCTGCAACAGGTGCCGCTTGACGGCGTAACGCAAGGCGAAATCGTGATGCGCGGCAACCCGGTGATGAAGGGCTACTACCGCAATCCCGACGCCACCGCCAAGGCGTTTGCAGGCGGCTGGTTCCATTCCGAGGATTTGGCCGTGCAACACCCCGACGGGTTCATGCAGATCGCCGACCGTTCCAAAGACATCATCATTTCCGGCGGCGAAAACATCTCCTCGGTCGAGGTCGAGGGCGCGTTGATGCACCATCCCGCCGTCAGCCTCTGCGCCGTGGTGGCAAAGCCCGACGACAAATGGGGCGAAGTGCCCTGCGCCTTTGTCGAACTGAAAGAGGGTGCCACCGCCGACGCCGCCGAATTGATCGCCTTTGTGCGGGGTCGACTGGCCGGATTCAAGACGCCGAAACAAGTGGTCTTTCAGGAGCTTCCCAAGACGTCGACGGGGAAGATCCAGAAATTCGAACTGCGGGCGCAGGCGAAAACGCTTTAGGTGTTATTCGGCAGCCTGCCCCGGTTTCATCAGCGGCACGACAGAATTCTTTGACTTCCTTGCATTACGCACTTTGGTCCGCAGTCCGTCGACTTCGTCGCGCAATTCACCAATTGCCGCTTCCAGCGCAAAGCCGTCCGGCTCTTGCGGCTCGGCCTCTTTCTTGCCGACAAAGCGGCCGAAGATCCAGGCCAGAACCTTGCTCAGATCGTCCATGATCAGAAAGAACGATGGCACCACCACCAGCGACAGCACTGTCGACACGATGATACCGCCGATCACGGCCGTCGCCATCGGGGCGCGGAACGACCCGCCCTCGCCGACACCCAGCGCCGACGGCAGCATTCCCGCCGACATCGCAATCGACGTCATGACAATGGGCCGTGCGCGTTTGTGGCCCGCCTCGACCATCGCCTCGATACGGTTCATTCCGGCGATGCGCATTTCAATCGCAAAATCGACCAGCAGAATGGCATTCTTGGTCACGATCCCCATCAACATCAGGATACCGATCAGCACCGGCATCGAAATTGCCGAATTCGTCAGGATCAGCGCCGCCGCCACCCCGCCGATGGCAAGGGGCAGGGAAAACAGGATGGTGAATGGCTGGATCACCGATTTGAACAACAGGATCAGCACTGTCAGGACAAGCAAAAGGCCAAGGATCATCGCATTGCCGAAACTGGCCATCAGCTCCGCCTGTACCTCTGCGTCGCCGGAACTGGCGACACTGACACCTTCGGGCAGATCAACACTCGCGATGATTTCGTTGAACCGGGCCGTCGCAGTACCCAGTGCCACACCTTCGGGCAGGTTGGCACCTATGGTGGCAATCCGCTGACGGTCAAGGCGGTTGATCACGTTGGGGCCTTCGGCGACCTGAATGTCGGCCACCGCACTGAGCGGCACGACGGCGCCATTGCCGGTGACAATCTTCAGCGCGGCAATCCGGGCCACATCATCGCGCACCGCAGGGTCAAGCTGGACACGCACCGGAATCTGCCTGTTGCCAATCGAAACCTTGGCCAGTGCCGCATCGAAATCGCCGATCGTCGCGACACGCATTGTCTCGGCGATCTGCCGGGTAGTCACGGAAAGTCGAGCCGCCTCTTCCAACCGCGGGATCACCTGAATCTCGGGCCGCGGCAGCGCCCCTTCGGTGGCGACGTTGGCAAGCAGCGGATCACCGCGCAGGGCGGTTTCCAATTGCGCCACCGCAAGATCAAGCGCCGCTTCGTCCGACGACAGGATCGAATACGAAATATCGCGCGCGCCGCGATCATTCAGCTTGAACGCCCGCACATCCGGAACCTCGACCAGTGCCGCGAAAATCTGCGATTCAATCGCACTTTGCGGGATTTCGCGACCGTGCGGCGGAAACACCGGCAGATAGGGGCCGATCAGCGGAATTCTTTGGCCAAGCTCGGAAAGCTTCACCTCAAGCGTCGCATCAAGCTTGTCCAGCAGCACCGTCACCGTCGCCCGGCGAATGTCGCGCGTACCGGTCGGCGAACTGCCCCCCAATACGAACACGTCGCGCACCCCTTCGATGCCGACGATCCTGTCGCGCATCGCGCGGGTCGTTTCATCGGTCGAGGCAAGTGCTGACCCCGGCGGCAATTCGACCGAGATCGAAATCCGGCTGACGTCCTCGGGCGGAATAAAGCTTCCGGGTATCTGCAACATGAAATACATCGACATGCCAAACAGGCCGATCGCGGCAAGCAGTGTCAGATAGCGCACCCGCATGGTGAACCGCACCAGCCAGAGATAGCCACGCATGATGAACCCGTCGCGCTCTTCGTGTTCCTTGGCGTCCTTGGCACGCATGAAATAGGCCGCCATCAGCGGCGTGATCAACCGCGCGACAAGCAGCGAAAACAGCACCGCAATGGCAACGGTCATCCCGAACTGGCGGAAATACTGCCCCGGAATCCCCGGCATGAACGACACCGGGACAAAGACCGCGACGATGGTGAATGTCGTGGCGATGACGGCCAGACCGATCTCATCCGCCGCCTCGATTGCGGCGCGATAGGGGGTCTTGCCCATCCTGATATGCCGGGCAATATTCTCGACCTCGACAATCGCGTCATCCACCAGAATCCCGGTGGCGAGGGTCATTGCCAGTAGACTGACCAGATTGAGTGAAAAGCCCAGCATGTCCATCGCCCAGAACGTCGGGATCATCGACAATGGCAGGGCAACCGCGGCAATCAGGGTTGCCCGCCAATTGCGCAGGAAAAGAAATACAACCAGCACCGCCAGCAACGCCCCTTCGACAAGCGTCGCCATCGCGGATTCGTAGTTTCCGACGGTGTAATATACGGTGTCGTCAACGGGGGTAATCTGCACCTCGGGGTGGGCAGCGCGAATTTCTGCCAAGGTCGCGTTCACCGTTTCAGCGACCGACACCTCGGATGCACCCTTGGCCCGAAACACCCCGAATGTGACAACCTGATTGCCGTTGAACTTTGAAAACGACCGTTGTTCCTCGTAGCTGTCGACAACGGTGCCCAGATCGCCAAGTCGCACAAAGCGCCCGCCCGACAGCGACAACGTGACATCCGCCAGGGTCGCCGCCGTGGTGGCATCACCCAATACCCGAATGGCTTGTTCCCCGGTGCCGACCTCGGACCGGCCAGCCCCAAGATCAGCGTTCGTTGCGCGCACCTGCTGGCTGACCGCAGCGGCGGTGATCCCGAAACTGTCCATTTTGACCGGATCAAGCTCGACCCGGATTTCGCGGTCGGCACCGCCATAGCGGTCGATCCGGCCAATGCCCGCCTGCCCTTGCAGGGCGCGTTTGATGACATCGTCAACAAACCACGATTGTTCCTCGATGGTCAGGTTGGGTGCGGCGACCGCGAACGTCATGATTGCCTGACCTTCGACATCGATCCGGGTCACGACTGGCGCGTCTACATCGGCAGGCAGATCGCCGATCGCCTGATCGACGGCATCCTTGACGTCCTGCACGGCCTTGTCGGTGGTCACGTCCATGCGGAATTCAATGACGGTGGTCGAAGCCCCGTCAGAAATCGTCGATTGGATGTTCTTCACCCCGTTGATGCCTGCAACTGCATCCTCGACCACCCGGGTCACCTGGGTTTCCAGTTCCGCCGGCGCCGCACCGGCCTGCACAACACTGACCGCAACCAATGGCACGTCGATGTTGGGAAACCTGGTGACCGGCAGATCACGGAAAGCGTTCAGGCCCACCACAAGCAGCAAAAAGAAACCAAGTATCGGAGCAACGGGATTGCGGATTGACCAAGCGGAAAAGTTCATGATGTCAGATCCCTAGTTCGACATTTCGGCGGCTGGTTCAGCAATCGGATTGATCCGCTCGCCTTCGCGCACAAAGGCGCCGGCGCGTGAAACGATCTTGTCGCCCTCGGCAAGCCCTGTCAGAATTTCGATATTGCCACGATCCCGGATCCCGGTCGTGACGGTAACCCGTGTCAGCAGTCCATCCGCATCGACACGCAGCACCGACGCGCCAGCGGCAGTCAATTGCACGGCCGCGGCGGGCACCGTCAGCCCGTCACGCGCAGCGGCCAGAATCTCGGCCTCGGCAAACATCCCCGAGCGCACCTTTTCGGGATTATCGAGCGAGATGCGGACCCGGCCAAGTCGGGTCACGATATCAACCGTCGGTTCGACAAGGCGGACCTCGCCGGTCAGCGGCTCGTCGCGGCCAACGACCCGCAGGCTCACCATTTGACCCACCGCGAGGCGCAGCACGTCGCGTTCCGCGACATCGGCCCGCAATTCCAGCAGGCCATCGCGGATAATCACGAACATCGGCTGTCCGCCCGCCGTGGCAATCGCCCCGACCGACGCATTCCGCGTCGTGATCTCGCCCGCGACGGGCGCCTTGACGGCGGTGCGGGCCAGCGACAGTTCGACATCTGCGATCTGTGCAAGGGTCAGCGCAATCTGGGCCTGTGCCGCCTGAACACCCTGCTCTGCGGCAGTCACCCGGGCCAGTGCCGAAGTGGCCGCCGAAATCGCCTGATCCAACGCCGCCTGACTGGCGGCCCCATTTTCGCGTAGCGAGGCCGTGCGGTCGCGCACGCGCACGGATTCGTCCGCTGCTGCGCGCGCTTCGACCTGTTGCGCCTGTCCCTGGGCCAGCGCCGCATCGGCCGAAGCCGACGACGCCTCAAGTTGGGTTTGACGCAGCAACAGCGACGTCTTGGACAGTTGCGCAAGGGTCTGGTTCTTGTCGACCCGCTCGCCAATATCCGCCAACAGGGCTTCAATCGCCTGTCCCTCGATCTGCGGCTGCACCACGATTTCTTCGACCGGGCCGATCAGACCCGAGGCAAAGATGCGGTCTGTAATCGGCACCCTTGCCAGCGAAGTAACAGTGATCGCCGGCAAGACCACAGGCGCGGCAGCCGGCGCTACGCCGTCTTCGGCCATTGCGGTCGTGGCCGACAGAACCAGCGACAGGAATACGAAAACGAGGGATTTCATAGCGATTGCTTTCGTGAACGTTCGTTGTCTGACGACGTGGCCACAACCTCGGCAAGCAGGGTTTCAATCAGGCGCATGATGACGCGCTGGAATTCCGCCGGACCTGCCAAACCATCGCCCGCCACGCCGTGCGACTGACAGCCCCGGATCGACGCGCCTTTCACAAGGACCATGAGTGCATCGGCATGAGCGGCCAGACGTAACTGCGCCTCGGCTTCGGAAAGTCCTGAAATCAGGCTGAAGATCCGAATGATCTGGTCGTGGATCCCGGTCTGCATCGCCTTGCCGATCTGCCCGATCTCGCTGTCACGCGCCGCGACCGCCTCAATCTCGGCCCAAAGGCGGGCGTCTGTTCCGTGAAAATGGTCACTGATCCGGTGCGCCAGCAAATCGCGCAAGCCCGCCAAGGGATCAGGTGCGCTGTTGAGCGCTGCAAAATCCTGATGAACATCTTGCATGTCCCGTGCGATCAGCGCCGCAATGATCGCGGCTTTGGATGGAAAATAGCGATAGAAATTGCCCGCACTCATCCCCGCGGCCTTGGCCAGCCATTGCATCGACGACCCGTCGAACCCCTTGATAACAAAAGCCTCGCGAACCCGCTCGAGAATCTCGTCGGCGCGGGGATCGGTTGTATCGGCGATATTTGGCAATGGGCTCTGCATCGTCATCCCGGTGAAAATGAACATTCATTCACTCACAGCAAATGCACCGAAATGCAAGAGTATCAAGGCAACGATTGGAAATTTCGCAGAACTTTTCCGACAACTGCCTTCGTGTTGGGCATCACCGATGCCCACTGTCTATTTTCCGTTCGCCAGACTATTGTCCGCGTAAACCCGCAAAGGGTAAGACAGGCGCCGTTTATGACCGCACTCAAAGAATATGCACGGCTGGAAAGCGGCGGACTTTGGCGTGCCGGCAGCGATTCGCAGCGTCGCGATGTCGGGATTTCCTTCGGCGATGCAACGCTGGTCATTTCCGACAGTGCCGGACGCCCGATCACCCATTGGTCCTTGCCAGCCGTCGAACGCCTGAATCAGGGCATCCGCCCGGCCGTCTATTCGCCCGACCCCGACGCAACCGAGACGCTGGAAATCGAAGACGAACTGATGATCGAGGCAATAGAAAAGGTCCGCCGCCACATTGCCCGGCGCCGACCCAAGCCCGGGCGGTTGCGCAATGCCGGGGTGCTGGTCGTTGTGGCGGCGATCAGCGCCGGCGCCCTGTTCTGGTTGCCGGGCGCATTGACGCGGCAAACCCTGTCCGTGGTGCCGATGGCAAAGCGGTCCGAAATCGGCGCGACGCTGCTGGGGCACATCCAGCGACTGAAAGGTCCGACCTGCCGAAACCCGCTGGGCGTACAGGCGCTGGACAAATTGAAAACCCGGGTTTTGGGTGCGGAGACGCCCGGCCAGATCGTCGTCGTGCCGGGCAATCTGGCGGCACCGCTGGTTTTGCCGGGACAGATAATTGTCCTCGGCCGCAGCATGGTCGAAACCCCGCAAGATCCAGCCGTTGTGGCGGGCATGATACTGGCAGCTTCGGCAGGAATCCGCGATCACGATCCGCTGGGTCCGCTGCTTGACCACGCCGGGCTGCGGACCACGCTGCGGTTGCTGACGACCGGCGACCTGCCCCCCGAAACCCTTGCCAGTTACGCCGAGGTGGCCCTGGCCACGCCGCCACCTGCTATCAATGCAGCAACACTGACCGCCGCCTTTGCCGCCGCCGGCGTGCCGATGTCGCCCTATGCCGATGCTCTCGACCCGACGGGTAAGACATCGCAGCCCGTGATCGCAACCGATCCGATGACGGGGCCGTCAGGCGAACCGATCCTCCGCGACAGCGTCTGGATCAGCCTTCAGGGCATATGCAGCGACTGACAGGAAGACCCTCCCCATCGGCACCGGGCCTTGTCCGTTCATGAGTCTAGTAGTTCAGGCCACGATTCGGGTTCAGTCTGCCATCATCCCAGACCGCCTTGTAACCCACCGGCAAGCTGGCCGGCTCCGGCGTTCCAACCGGTGGATTCGAGAACGGCGCCGGTCTTTGGAACAACCCGGTCCGTTGTAGCGCACGGTAACGCGGCAACGGAGCCGACGCGGCGATATCCGGGGTCATGCCCGATGGCGATTCAGTCTGCGGGCCACAGCGGGTGGGAAAGCGACTGTTGACCATTGCCGGACAGCCCTGCACCACGGGCGCTCCGGCCCGGGCCATCGGTTGTGCTGACCCGGCCGGCATCGTGATGATGACCGGCGCGGTGGTGGCACCTGATGTTCCGGCCATTTGCGGGCTTGCCGGGGACATGACCGGCGCCGGTGCGGCTGGCACCATGTTGCCAACCGATGTCACGCGATAGGAGGTAATCGGCTGGGTTTGCGGCCCACAGCGCACGTCCATCCCGCTTCGCCCGTTCACATAGCGCCGGCCCGTGGCAGACATGTCGGCGCAAATCTCGGCAAACGTCAGTTGCTGTCCGGCACGCGGGGCAGCAACGGCGGCGCGCGTCCCGCCGCAATCGATCGGCTGGCGGGTCACCGCCGAGATATACCCCGACTGCACCCCGGTCCGGCCCTGACAGATTTCAGCGCGGGTCATCGTCCGCGACGCAGGCTGCTGGGGCGTCGGCGCGGTCGCAACCCGAACCTGTGGCGTTCGTGGAGATGCAACCGGTGCAATCTGCGCCGAAGTCGTCCGAACCCGTGCTGGCGGTGCCGCTCTCGGGCGTGGCGCAACCGCGACCGGGGTGGTCGCAGTCGTTTGCATAGCTGGTGCCGAAGCCGGATTTTGAATGGCCGGAGCCGCGACCGGCGCTGGCGCGGCAGTGTTCGCAACCAACGAGGGCTGGAATCCGCACAGTGGCACCCTTTCGCGGGTCACCCGCGGTATCCAGTTCACCATGCCACCGATGCCGGCCCGGATAAACACGCAACCGTTGCTGTCGACATATTGTGCGCCCGTAAAACTGGCCGGCGGAATTTCCTGCGGCGCCGCACCGGACTGCGACAGGGCAGCGCCCCCGCCCAAGGCAAGCAACACAGCTGAAATTGCAACAAAACGCGACCCGGCCATTGATGTCCCCACAAAATCTTGTGGAAAGATCGCAAACAACACCTATTTTGTAAAGTCAATTATCCCCTATTTTGTACCAAACATGCGATCACCCGCATCACCCAGGCCCGGTACAATATATCCATACTTGTTCAAGTGGCTGTCTACCGCCGCTGTGACAATCGGCACATCCGGATGCGCCGCCTTCATCCGGGCGATCCCCTCGGGTGCCGCCAACAGACACATGAAACGGATGTTGGTCGCCCCGGCCTTTTTCAGCAAGTCAATCGCCGCCACGGACGAATTACCGGTTGCCAACATCGGATCGACCGCGATGACCAGACGGTCGTGCAACTCGGTCGGCACCTTGAAGTAATATTGCACGGGCTTCAGTGTCTTTTCATCCCGGTAGAGCCCGACAAATCCGACCCGCGCCGCCGGAATAAGTTCAAGAATTCCATCAAGCAACCCGTTGCCCGCGCGCAGAATGCTGACCAGTGCCAGCTTTTTGCCATCAATCACAGGACTGTCCATCGTCTCGAGCGGCGTTTCGATCCGCCGCGTGGTCATCGGCAAACCGCGCGTCACTTCATACGCCAAAAGCTGTGAAATTTCGCGCAGCAACTGCCGGAACTTGGCTGTTTCCGTCTCTTTCTGCCGCATCAGCGTCAGCTTGTGCTGCACCAGCGGGTGGGTGACATGGGTCAGGTGGCCGTCATCGGTCATGCGCTTTGCTCCAGCTTTTTGGTGATCCTGGCGCGGGTCCCGGCGTCGCAGAACGCCGCGTCGAGGGCAGCGGCGTTCAGCGCCTTGAAATCGGTTTCGTCCCAGTCAAAAGTTCGCGCCAGCATGTCGAATTCGTTTGTCATCGTGGTGCCGAAAAACGGCGGGTCATCGGTCGACACGGTGACCTTGACGCCCCTGTCGCGCAGCATGCGGATCGGATGTTTGTCCCACGACTGCACCGCGTTCAGAAACACGTTCGACCCCGGACAAACTTCAAGGACAACAGCCTGTTCGGCGATCTTGTCGACCAGCGCAAGATCCGTATGGGTATTGATCCCATGACCGATCCGTTCGACTTTTAGGTCGCGCAGCGTGTCCGCCACCATATCCGGCCCGCCCCATTCGCCCGCGTGACAGGTCAACCGCATCCCGGCTTCGCGGGCCATGTCGAAACTATAGGCGAAATCGCCGGGACGACCGATCATCTCGGCCCCGGCCATGCCGAACCCGGTGATGAAATCGCCATGCGTTTCGACAGCGCAGCGGGCGGCGGTTTTCGCCTGTTCCGGGCCGAAATGGCGAATGCAGGTGATAATGCCGCGCAGGGTGATGCCCATCGTCCGCTCTGCCTCGTCCGCCGCATCCCTGATTGCCGCGAGGTAGTCGCGCCACGCGGCCAGATCACCGCCACCGCAGAAATCGGGCGAAAGGAAAGTCTCTGTATAGACAACACCGTTTTTCGCGGATTGCTCAAGCACGGCAAGGGTCAGGCGGCGAAACTCCTCTGGCCCGGTCAGCGTGGTGCAGGCAGCCTCGTAAACCTTGAGGAACTGGTCGAAATCGCGGTAGACATAATTGCCCCGCGCATCGAATATCCCGCTGATATCAATGTTCTTTTCCTGTGCCAGCCCGGCGATGAATGCAGGCGGCGCACCGCCCTCAAGATGCAGATGCAGTTCGACCTTAGGCATCGCGCGATAGCTCACAGAAAGCTCCTTCCGGGGCCCTGCGACGGCACCCCCAACCATGCGGCAACTGAGGCCCCGACATCGGTGAACGCGATCAGCCCCAGTTCCCGGCCCCCGATCCCATGCACCAGGACCGGCACCCGTTCGCGGGTATGATCGGTGCCGACCCAGGTCGGGTCGTTGCCGTGATCGGCGGTAACGATCAGCATATCATCAGGCCGAAGGCGTGGCAGAATCGTCGATAGTTCACCATTAAACCATTCCAGATGCCGGGCATATCCCGCGACATCGCGGCGATGCCCGTATTCGCTGTCGAATTCGACGAAATTCGCAAACACCAGCGCCCCGTCGCCCGCCTGATCGACCAGATCGTTCAGATGCCCCATCAGCGCCACATCACGTCCCTTGCGGAGCTCGTCGATCCCGCGCATCGAGAATATATCGCCAATCTTGCCAATGGCATGCACCGGCTGACCGGCCGCATGCACCCAGTCACACAAGGTCGGACCCGGCGGCGCGATGGCATAGTCGTGGCGGTTCGCGGTGCGGCTGAATCCGGCGTCCACCGATCCGACAAAGGGCCGCGCAATCACCCGGCCCACCTTCATCGTGTGCAGGATCGGGGCAAGGTCCGCGCAGAGTTTCAGCAGCCGTTCCAGCCCGAACGCCTCTTCATGCGCCGCGATCTGCAACACCGAGTCCGCTGACGTGTAGCAGATCGGCCAGCCGGTTTTCAGATGCCGCGCGCCTTCGTCCGCGATCACTTGCGTGCCCGAAGCATGACGGTTGCACAACGTCCCGCCCGTCCCCGCCATCTCGCAAATCTGCCCGATCAGATCGTCGGGCAACGACTGCTCCCGATCGGGAAACACATGCCATTCCCACGGCACCGGCACCCCGGCCAACTCCCAATGACCCGACGGCGTGTCCTTGCCTTGCGACACCTCGGTCGCGGCACCCCATGCGCCGGTTGGTGTCGCGGTCAGCGATATTTCCAGTCCCGATGCCAACCGGATCGCAGCTCCCAGACCCAGGCTTTCCAGTGTGCCGATCGCAAGCGGCCCATCGCGGCCGTCGTTCGCCTGTCCTGCGGCACAGGCCTGCGCGATGTGGCCGGCCGTATTGGCCCCGGTATCCGGCACCGTGCCGTTGAAGAACGACCCGGAATCCGGCGCGCCGCCGATCCCCACGGAATCGATAACGATCAGGAACGCGCGCGGCATCAGGCCACCGTATCGCGGATCAGGGGTCTCGGGGTCGGCGCTTCGCCGATCGTGACGGCGGCGAGCACCGCCCGCGCGGCCACCTCTGCACTTTCTTCATCGCCCGCATGCAGAACGCACAAAGGATCACCGCGATTGACCTTCGTGCCCAGCGTCACGACGTCCTCGAGTCCCACGGCTGGGTCGATCCGGTCCGTTTCCACCCGCCGCCCGCCGCCCATGCCCACCACGGCCAGACCCAG
>JBBKXP010000153.1:0-16271 GCA_037969545.1 Paracoccaceae bacterium
GAATCAGGTTGGCGAGGAATGACAGGAAGGTGTCAAGGCGGCCACCGTAGAAGCCTGCAGGCAGGCCCAGCGTGACCCCGACGAGAAAGGCGAACAGTGTGGCCAGCGGTGCAATCTGCATCACGATCCACGATCCGTGGACCATCCTGCTGAAGGTGTCGCGGGCCAGGTTGTCACCGCCCAGCAGGTAGTGCGATCCGGGCACCATTTCGGTGGCATTGGTCACAACCTCGCCCGGCAGTTTGTTCTTCATGCCCGAAAGTTGCGAAATCGGGTCATGGGTCGCGATCATGTCGAGGACACCGGTAAAGAAAGCGGTAAAGACCCAGAACATCACCAGCGCAAAACCGATCATTCCGACATTGCTGTCGAACAGCTTGCCATAAAGGCCCAGCCGCCGCTTGTAGCGGATCGAGACGATGAAGGTGACGACAAGAGCGATCCAGACCGGCAGAAATTGCTTGGACATCGCGCCGATGATCCCGGTCGTGCCATAAGGCATCACGACGCCCGCGATGATATAGCCGAGTGCCGACAGGACGATGGCGAAAAGGGCAAAGCTGATGACGCTGCTGTACAGACGTTGTGGGAGGCGCTGGAACAGGAAGGCCAGCAAGATGCCGACACCGACAAACACCGTCGCCGTCGCCACATAACTTAGCCAGGACGGCATGCCGCCGGTGGCCAGCCATTCCTTGGTCGAGGAGGCGGAAAACACCAGGTCGTAGGCCAGCAGGATCACCGCAAAGAACAAGGCCGGCGCGACCAGTTCACCTGCCGAAGCGTTGATATTCAGCGACCAGCTCTGTTGTCTGTGGCCCGCTCCGGCCCAAGCCAGCATGCTGCTTTCGGCGGTGAAGGACGATGCGAAATAGCCGACAACCGACACCGCGAGGGCAATGGATGCATACCACAGGATGGGGTCGATGATCGTGCCGGGCAAGCCGGTCCAGCTGAGGGGTTCCATGTCGTATTCTCCCTTCAGGAAATGCGGATGCGGGGGTTCAGGAAGACATAGCCGACGTCCGAGATCAGTTGCGTGATCAGCACGACGAACACCGATACGACAGAGACCCCAAGCAGCAGTTCGATGTCGTTGTTGCCGGCGGCCTGCACCAGCACCCATCCGAAACCTTTGTAGTTGAACAGGGATTCGACGATCACGACCCCGTTCAGCAACCAGGGGATCTGCAGCATGATCACCGTGAACGGGGCGATCAGGGCATTGCGCAAGGCATGCTTGATCACGATGTTGGGAAAACTGACGCCTTTGAGCCGGGCGGTACGGATATACTGCGCCGTCATCACTTCAGTCATGCTGGCGCGGGTCATCCGGGCGATATAACCCATGCCGTACAGGGCGATTGTCACCACCGGCAGCGTAAAGTTCGAGAAGGTGATGTCATCCATCGCCGAGGTCGCCGACCCGTTGAACCATTTCAAGCCGAAGGCCGACGAGGCGAAAACCGCGATAAAGACGACGCCCGAGACGTATTCGGGGGTGGCGGTTGTGACAATGGAAACCGTGGACAGGGTCCGATCCGTGCGCGACCCCTCGCGCATCCCCGCCAGAATCCCGATAAGGAGAGCCGAGGGAACCATGACCAGCATGACGATCAGCATCAGTTTGCCGGTGAGCGCGAGAGATCTGGCGATGATCTCGGTCACGTCGCGGCGAAAGACGGTGGAAAAGCCCCAATCGCCCTGCAGGATACCGCAGAAGGTCGGGGCAACAGCGGCATCGGCACCCGCATCGATACAGCGCCCGGCAATCTTGCCGTCGTCGGCCGTGTAAGTCCAGCCGGGCACCACGCCCAGCCATTCGCCGTACCGTTTGACAATCGAATCGCCATAGCCGTTCTTGTTCAGCCAGCTATCGACTTCGGCATCAGTGATCCTGGCACCCAATTCAGATTTGGCGACCTTTTCCAGGTTTGGCGACAGATTAGTCAGACAGAACACGATGAACGTCAGGCAGAGCGCGGTCAGAAGCATCGTCCCGATCCGGCGCAGCAGAAATTGCAGCATTGGTCCTCACCTCATGTGTGACATCGGTGTCGGGCTGTTGGTCGCCCGATCTACCTGCGTCACGTCCCCGTCGCCGTTAGCGGCTTGTCTTGTCGAGTGTGAACGTGGCGCAGACAAGATGCCCGCGCCACGTCTTATTCAATCTGCCGGATCAGGCCTGCATCCACCACTTGTAGTGGTGATGTTCAAACGTCGGGTGCATCTCGGCACCCTGAACTGCCGCCGTCGTGTGGCGGTACAAGCTGCGCCAGAACGGTTGGATCATGACGCCTTCGTTCTGCATGATCGCCTCGATCTTGGCCATCACCTCGCGTCGCGCGTCGACATCCGAGATCGACATGGCTTCGGCCAGCAGGGCGTCGAATTCGGCGTTGTTGAACGCAGTTTCGTTCCAGGCCGCACCCGAGACATAGGCCAGTGCCAGAACCTGGACACCCAGCGGACGCATGTTCCATTCGGTGGCCGAGAACGGGTATTTGGTCCAGTCGTTCCAGAACGTCGAACCGGGCAGGATGGTCCGGCTGATGTTGATCCCGGCGTCGCGCAGTTGCGCGGCGGCGGCATCGCAGCTTGCGGATTGCCAGCTGTCATCAATCGAGATCAGTTCGAACGCGGTATCGCCGTGACCGGCTGCATCCAGCGCGGCCTTGGCGGCAGCCGGGTCGACAACCTGTGCCGGAAGTTGGGCATATTCGGGGTGGATCGGGCAAACGTGGTGGTTTTCTGCCGTGGTGCCCAGACCGTTGTAGCCAAGTTCCAGAACGATCGCGTTGTCGACAGCCATCTGCAGGGCCTTGCGGACCTCGACGTTGTCGTAGGGCGGCTGCTGCTGGTTGAAACGGATTGCGATCGTGGCCGACGTGATGGCCTCGGTCTTGTTCCAGCCCAGACCGTCCATGATTTCAACGTAGTCGGCAAAGGTCTGATACAGCGCGTCAATCTCGCCCGAATCGGCTGCGGCAAGAAAGGCCGCGGGATCGGTTCCGTAGTCGATGTATTCGATCCGGTCCAGATATGGGCCACCATAGACTTCGGTGCCCCACCAGGTGTGATCGGCGTTCAGAACCAGAACCTGCTTGACCCCGACGTCGTTGGTTTCGGGAAGGTAGGCGCCGGTGCCGATCGGATTGGCCGACGGATCGCCGCCATCGTAGGAGCTGTGAACGACCGACGCCGGATAGTCGGCCATACCGACTATCACAGTGATGTCGGGGGTCGACAGGGACAGTTTAACGGTGTGGTCGTCGACCACGGTAATCGCCCCATCGCGAGCCATCTTGGTGGCTTCGTCGACCAGCGAAGTCATCCGCGACGCCATCGAGTTGCCTTCGACGTTGCCGTCACACCAGCGGGTGATGTTGCGGGCCACGTCTTCGGCAGTGAAGGGATCGCCGTTGTTCCAGGTGACGCCCTGACGGATGTTCAGCATGTATTCGGTGGCGTTGTCGTTCGCTTCCCAGCTTTCCAGCAGCATGCCGCGCAGGGTGCCATCGCGTTCGTATTCGACCATGTAGTCCAGCCAGCCGCGCGAAAAGTTGGCCAGTTCCGACCAGTCATAGAGGCGCGGATCTTTCTGCGCCTTGGTTTCCATCTGCATCCGCAGCGTGCCCCCGGCGGTTGCATGTGCCTCGGCATGAGCCGGGGTAGCCCCGATCAGGCCATAGGCAGCGGTCGCGCTCAGTCCCAGCGCGGTCGAACGGGTCAGAAACTCGCGCCGACTCAACTGGCCCGACTTGGTTTCTTCGGCGTACATGAGCGCGGCGGGGTGAACCGACATGCCCTTGTGATTGATATGCGTCATTCTTCTCTCCCTGTGACACAAAATTTCGATTGGGGTTACATGCGTCTAGCGACCAAAACTTGCTTGATCTGCGATCGCAGAGCATCCCCTCTCGGGCCTATTCGGCATTTTTTTGAGACTGAGGTCAATCATTGCTTTGGGATTTGAAATCACAATTGCGACGTAAATCACGAACCAAGGCGACATTTCTGCGGTGCAGCGCGGATATTCTGCGGTGTGGCGAAGGCCGCGGCAACAGTCACAATACGGCCCTCTCACCCGTGCCAAGTCGGCGAAACTTCGAGGGGGTCTGTCCGGTTTCGTTCTGGAAACTGCGGCTGAAATAGGCAGCCGAGGTAAAACCGAGTTGTGTCGCAATCTGGTTGATCGGGGTTCGGGTGTCGCGCAAAAGTTGTCGCGCCTCGAACAGAATCCGGTCGTTCAAAAGCGCGTGCGCCGAACGTGTGCTAGTCAGTTTGCAGCAGCGGGTAAGATGCGTCGGGGTGACCCCCAACGCCGCCGCATAACCAGCAACGCCCTGATGGCGATGAAAATCACGCTCGATCAGGTCTGCGTAGGCGGCAACAAGCCGTGCCGCGGCAGTCCGACTGCGGTTTTCACCGGGGTTGGCTATGCGGACCTCAATCTGACGTTCGAAAAACACCGACAGGATGCCAAGATGATAGTGCGCCGCACGGCTGTGCCCGGCCTTGGGTGATTTCAGTTCTCGTTCCAGTTGATCGAACAAGGATGCCAGTTCTTTTTGTGCGGTGACATCGCGTAGTCGCAGATGCACCGGTTCTTCTGGCCATTCATCGGCCATCGCCACCGGGATCGCCAGAATCTGGCCAAAGACGGTCTGACCGACCTCAAAGCCATACATGGTTCTTGCAGGTAGAAAGATCAGGTTGTTGGGGCCGTAGCCACTGGTCAGCCCCGATACCGTGATCCGCCCCTGACCCTTGGCAAAGAACAAGAGCCGGGGGGCGGCATGGCTGCGCATCGCCTCGGTCCGCCAACGATTGGGGGGACTGGTCTGAGCAATCGGCGTCAATGCAAGCCGATTGGCAAGTGGATCGGTTGAGGCTGGCATCGTTCATCCGCGCTGTTCGATTTGTGCAACTTTGCAGGTTGCATGGTGCGGTTGCAATGGCCTAACCGCGTGAGTTCAACAGTTTTTGCGGACTAATCCGATGGGGGTATGTGGATAACCCGCCAATCTTGCATCCTCTTGCGAAACCATGTGCGCTGGCGTTTGGCATATTGACGGCTGGCGGTGACGGCGGCGTCGCGGGTTTCGGCCAGTGACACTTCGCCGCGTAGATGTGCGATCAGGCTGGCTGCACCAATCGCCTTGGCTGAGCCATGTGCCGGGTTCCATCGTGGCAGCATCGCCTGTGCCTCGTCCAGCAGACCGTCCGCCAACATGACGTCGAACCGGCGGGCGATCCGGGCGTTCAACCAGGCTGGATCGGCCTGCAAGACCAGTGCAGTGACCTGCGACAAAGGCAACAGCGGGGTAGGGGTTTCGGCCTGCCAGTCGATGATACGCCGCCCGGTGGCCTGCCACACCTCGAATGCCCGTTGCACCCGTGCCCGGTTCTGGATGTCGAGCCCGGCACGGGTTTCAGCGTCAAGCGATTCCAAAAGATCTGACAGGGGCATGGTGTTGGCAGCATCTCTGACGGCGATAGGGGTCGGCGGAATTTCCGCAAGTCCCCCGGTCAGGGCGGCGAAATTCAGACCGGTGCCACCGACGATTATCGGACGCCGCGGCCCATTCAGAAGTGGGGCCACGTCACGCAGCCATTGGCCAGCCGAATAGGCCGCGTCAAAGGAAACGTGGCCGTACAATTCATGTGGTGCTTTGGTCAGTTCGGCATCAGCGGGACGCGCCGTCAGGATCCGCCAGCCATCAAAAACCTGCAGTGCATCAGCGTTGATGATCACACCGCCTTGACCCTGCGCAATCTGCAACGCCAGCGACGATTTTCCAATCGCCGTCGGTCCGGCAATCAAAACGGGTTTATCGGATGGAATTTCAGCGAAATGTATCAATTTCTTACGGTGTATTCTTCATGTTATGATACGGGGATGGGCAAACCTAATTGCTGGCGATATCCCAAAACCCGCCCAAGCGCCATTGAACCCCAGCCCGCTTTGCGACATTTTGCGCGCCGAACTGGCTGTCAAAGGAAATCCAATGCCTGATAGTGATCAGATGACGTTCCGCCGGGTGATGCTGAAAATCTCGGGCGAGGCGCTGATGGGTGATCTGGGCTACGGGTTGCATCCGCCAACCGTGCAACGCATCGCCGCCGAGATCAAATCGGTCCATGACCTGGGGGTCGAGATCTGCATGGTGATCGGTGGCGGCAACATATTTCGCGGCCTGCAGGGGTCTGCGCAAGGCATGGAGCGGACGACGGCGGATTACATGGGCATGCTGGCGACGGTGATGAATGCGTTGGCGATGCAATCCGCGCTTGAGGAATTGGGCATCCATACCCGGGTGATCAGTGCCATCCCCATGGATCAGGTCTGCGAACCCTACATCCGCCGCCGCGCCGTGCGTCACCTTGAGAAAAAGCGGGTCTGCATCTTTGCCGCCGGCACCGGAAACCCCTATTTCACAACCGACACCGCGGCGACCCTGCGGGCCAACGAGATGTCGTGCGAGGTGATCTTCAAGGGCACCAAGGTCGATGGGGTCTATGACAAGGACCCCAAGAAGTTCCCCGATGCGAAGCGTTACGACCGCGTGACATATGACGAAGTCCTGCAACAGCACCTCGGCGTCATGGATGCCAGCGCCATCGCGCTGGCCCGCGACAACCATCTGCCGATCATCGTCTTCAGTCTGGACGAACCGGGCGGATTTCGCGGTATTCTGGCAGGCAAGGGCACCTATACGACGGTGCACGGCTAAGCGTTGAGGCCTCTCAGCTTGCACAAAAAGTGACCCATGTTTGCGCAAGCCATCCGCCGGCTGCCCCTATACAAGTCGGCGTTGTAGACGTTATAGAAGCGAAAACAGATATGATCCCGAAAGGGAGAGCAGAAACATGGCAGACGATTTTGAACTTGATACCGACGACCTGACTCGCCGGATGGACGGCGCGATTGCGGCGTTGCGTACCGAACTTGCGTCGCTGCGCACCGGGCGCGCGTCGGGATCGATGCTTGAGCCGATCATGGTCGATGCTTACGGCAGCCCGACGCCGATCAATCAGGTTGGCACAATCAACGTGCCGGAATCCCGCATGGTGACGATCAACGTCTGGGACAAGGGCCTTGTCAACAAGGTCGAAAAGGCAATCCGCGAAAGTGGACTGGGGATCAATCCGCAGTTGAACGGCACCATCATCATGCTGCCGATACCGGAATTGAACGAAGAACGCCGTCGCGAGTTGACGAAGGTGGCAGGTGGCTATGCCGAGAACGCCCGGGTCGCCGTGCGCAACCTGCGGCGCGACGGTATGGACCAGATAAAGAAGGCCAAACTGGAAGGATTGTCGGAGGATGATCAGAAGTTCTGGGAATCAACCGTGCAGGAGTTAACGGATAATTATATCAAAATAGTCGATCAAACCCTTGATACCAAGCAGGCCGAGATTATGCAGGTCTGACATGCCATTCGAAAGGGGCCACATGGCCGAGAGTTGCGAAACCGAGCCGACCGGCCCCGCCCATGTGGCGGTGATCATGGATGGCAATGGCCGATGGGCCCAGATGCGCGGTCGACCGCGCCTGTTTGGACATCACGCCGGTGCCAAGCGGGTCCGCGAGATTGTCGAAGCCTGCCCGGATCTTGGCGTCAAGTACCTGACGATTTTTGCCTTTTCGACCGAGAACTGGCAACGCACCCAGTCCGAAGTCGCGGGCCTGATGAAGCTGTTCCGCCGCTATATCCAACGCGAAGCCGCCGACCTGTTCACCGCCGGAGTCCGGGTTCGGTTCATCGGTGACCGGATTCGGCTTGATGACAAACTGGTCGCGCTGATGGATGATCTCGAGTTGCTGACGAGCGGCAACGACAAGTGTCACCTGACGGTCGCCATCAACTATGGCGGCCGCGATGAAGTGACCCGAGCCGCGAAACGGCTGGCCTATGAAATCGAACAAGGTCGGCTGAGCTACAAGGATGTCGATGCCGAAACCCTTTCACGGTTTCTGGATACGCATGTGCTGCCGGACCCTGACCTGGTCATCCGAACGTCGGGCGAGGCGCGGATCTCTAACTTTCTTCTCTGGCAGTCGGCTTATGCTGAATATGAATTTGTCGACACGCTTTGGCCCGATTTCACTGCGGCGGAATTTGCCCGCATCGTGGGCCGTTTCGGTGTGCGCGACCGCCGGTTCGGCGCTGTCCGGGCCTGAGGATGGGGCAGACGCCGACGCCGACAGGAAACTGGGCCGATCTGCGCACGCGGGTCATTTCGGCGGCCGTTCTTGCCCTGATCGGGATCGCCGGGATTGTTATTGGCGGCTTGTGGTTCAAGATCATGGTGACTGCATTCATCGGCATTATTGTCTGGGAAATCTGGCAGATGATTGCGCCCGAACAATCCGGCAGCGGACCGATCATCTCAGTGCTTGGCGCGGCGACGGTATTTGAAACCATAGGCCTGCCACCTTTGATAGCATTCGCCCTGTTGCTGACTGCTCCGGTGATCGGAGCGGTGCTGATCCGCCGGGGCAAACTGCTGTTCGCTATCTATGCGATGGGTTGCCTTCTGGCCGGCTGGGCGCTGATCAGTTTCAGGATTTATCCTGATGGCACCGGCCTTTTGCTGGTTGGCATGTTGGTGGCGATCGTCGTCGTCTCGGATAGTCTGGGCTATTTCGCAGGGCGCAGCCTTGGGGGGCCCAAGTTCTGGCCCGCCATCAGTCCCAAAAAGACATGGACCGGGACCATCGCCGGCTGGATCGGCGCGGCACTGGTCGGGCTGTTCATGATGTTCTGGCTTGGCTTTCCCTGGATCGTGATGCCGGTTGCGGTGCTGGTCGGGTTTGCCGGGCAGATGGGGGACATCGCCGAAAGTGCGCTGAAACGGCGGGTCGGCGTCAAGGACAGTTCCGGCCTGATCCCTGGCCACGGCGGGCTATTCGACCGTTTCGACGCGCTTATCGGTTCGGTGCTGATGCTGCTGTTTCTGTCGCTGATCGGGGGCGGTTGGTGAAACGGGTCACGATCCTTGGGGCAACGGGCAGTATCGGGCAGAACACCATCGATCTGATCGACCGCTCGCCTGACGATTATGACGTTGTCGCCCTGACCGGCGGGCGCAATCTGGACCAGTTGGCGCGCGACGCGATACGGCTGAAGGCAGGGATCGCGGTTACCTGCCACGCTGAAAGGTATCTGACCCTCAAGGACATGCTCGCAGGCACCGGGATCGGAGTCGCTGCTGGGGCTGATGCGGTGGCCGAGGCCGCGGCCCGGCCTGCCGATTGGGTAATGTCGGCGATTGTCGGGGCGGCAGGACTGGTACCGGGGCTGGCGGCGATCGGGCAGGGGGCGACACTGGCGCTGGCCAACAAGGAAACCCTTGTCTGTGCCGGATCACTGGTGATGCAGGCAGCCCGCGATTGCGGGACGATCATCTTGCCGGTGGACAGCGAACATTCGGCAATCTTTCAGGCGATGATCGGCGAAGATATCGCGGCGGTCGAACGGATCATCATCACCGCCAGCGGTGGCGCGTTTCGCGATTGGCCGATCGAGCGGCTGATCCATGTGACCCTGGCCGAGGCGTCAAGCCACCCGAACTGGGAGATGGGCCAGCGGATCACCATCGATTCCGCATCGATGTTCAACAAATCGCTGGAATTGATCGAGGCGCGCGAGTATTTCGGGGTCGCCCCGGACCAGCTTGAGGTGGTTATCCACCCTGAAAGCCTGATCCACGCCCTTGTGGGGTTCCGTGACGGGGCGCTGATGGCCCACGTCGGTCCGCCCGACATGCGTCATGCCATCGGTTTTGCGCTGCATTGGCCGGACCGCAAGGCGCTGCCGGTGGACCGACTGGACTTTGCCAAGATCGGTCAGTTGAACTTTCGCGCCCCAGACATTGACCGCTATCCGGCGCTGGCGCTGGCGCGCCGGGTAATGGATACGGGTGGCATGGCCGGGGCGGCGTTCAATGCGGCCAAGGAGCATGCGTTGGATGGTTTCATTGCCGGTCAGGTCGGGTTTAGCGATATGGCGCGGGTGGTCGGCGCGACCTTGGACAAAATGTCGACCCATGATGGGCTGGAAAATGCCCCGATGACCCTAGATAACGTGTTGGAAACCGACCGTCTGGCGCGTATCCGTGCCGCCGAGGCCATAACAGAGCTGGAATAACCACGTGGACCTGACCCAAATCCTGCCGACCTTCGGCAGCGTCGCATGGACCATTGCCGCCTTCGTGGTCGCCCTGTCGATCATCGTCGCGATCCATGAATACGGCCATTACATTGTTGGCCGCTGGAGCGGCATTCACGCAGAAACCTTCAGTCTGGGTTTCGGACCAGTGATTTACAGCCGGATCGACAAGCGCGGGACCAAATGGCAAATCGCCGCCTTGCCGTTTGGCGGCTACGTCAAGTTTCTGGGGGATGCCAATGCGGCGTCAGTCGGCGGAACGGGCGACGCCCGGAACACCATGCTGGGGGCGCCGCTCTGGGCCCGCGCACTGACCGTCGCGGCGGGGCCGGTTTTCAATTTCATCCTGTCTATCGTGATCTTTGCCGCCGTAATGATGTGGCAGGGCAAGTCCGCCGATCCATTGACGTTCGATGTTGCCAAACCGCTGCCGCCCGGGGTGTCGCAGTCTTTGCAGTCGGGCGATCGCATTCGGACCATCGCCGGCGTGACGGTGCCCGCCAGCGATGATTTCAGCGATATCATCGACGATCTGCCGCGCCAGCCGTCGCTGGACTATCTGATCGAGCGGGACGGGACCGAGATGACCGTGCGGGCACCCTATCCCTATCCGGCGATGGTCCTTGGGTTGAGTCCCACCTCGGCAGCTTATGACGCCGGACTTAAAGTGGGCGATGTGATCACCGCCATTGACGGTGAACCGGCTTTTGCCTTTGCACAACTGATTGATATCGTTGCCGCCTCGAACGGCCGCGCGCTCGATCTTGAGGTGTGGCGCGATGGACAGACCAGAACCGTGAACTTGGCGCCCCGCCGCGTCGACCTGCCCAGTGCCGATGGCGGATTCGAGACCCGTTGGCTGTTGGGAATAACGGGCGGGTTGTATTTCGAACCAATGACGCAGCCTGTTGGATTGGTTGATGCGCTGACATCCTCTGTCAAGCAGATCTGGTTCATCATCGCGTCGTCACTGACGGGCCTCGGGCACATGATCACAGGGGCGATTTCGTCGTGCAACCTCTCCGGTCCGGTCGGCATCGCCCAGACCAGCGGCGCGATGGCGGCACAGGGGGCAAGCAGCTTTATCTGGTTTGTGGCGGTTCTTTCCACCGCTGTCGGCCTGCTCAATTTGTTCCCGATTCCCGTGCTTGATGGCGGCCATCTGGTTTTTCACGCTTATGAGGCCGTGACAGGGCGCACGCCGTCCAACGGTGCACTGCGAGTCCTGATGACGCTGGGAATCGCGATGATCGTCACCCTGATGGTGTTTGCCCTGGCCAATGATCTGTTCCTTTGCCCCTGAACCTGATCGCCATTCTGTTGACATATTCTGCCTGTATATGGATCGGGCGAGCATAAAGAAGGACGGAGTTGGACCGATGCAAACCATCACCAGCGGCTATCGTGGATTGTCATTTCTGATCGGCCTCAACTGGGACCGGTTGCTATATGCTGCGACAATCGTCTTTGCCTTGTGGGCCGGCGCCTATCTTGGATCACTTTGATCGCGCTGTCTGTCTGAACACCACATCTTGATTCTTTTCTGATGTCGCCCCCAATCAGGGCGCATAGTTGGTTTTGACAAGACCCGCCAATCTCGTTAGGCAAATACAAAACGGGGGTCATTTCAGTGGCGGGTCAGATGAGCAGATATGTGAGGGGCGCCGTCCTTGGGCTGATGGCACGTTTCGGGCATGGAATTTTCGTTGTATCATTTGGCTTTATGTTGCTGTCAGCGGTTCAGGCAGAGGCGCAATCGTTCAGCTTTTCCAACATCACGGTCAGCGGCAACCAGCGGATCGAGACACCGACGATTCTGAATTATGCGGGCATTCCACTCGGTCAACCCGTTTCGGCGGCCGCACTTAACGACGCGGTACAGCGGATCCGAGAATCCGGCCAGTTTGAATCTGTCGATGCCAGCCCACAGGGATCGACACTGGCCATCGCGGTGGTCGAATATCCGACGATCAACCAGATCAACTTTGAGGGCAATCAAAGGTTGAAGGACAGCGATCTGGCACCTGCCGTGCAATCGCAATCGCGGCGGGTCTACAGCCCTGCCCAGGCAGAGCGGGACGTCGCGGCAATCGCCACACTTTATGCCGACAAGGGCCGGATCAACGCGACCGTCACGCCACGCATCATCCGGCGCAGCGAAAACCGGGTCGACCTTGTGTTCGAGGTCTTCGAGGGCGGTGTCACCGAAATCGAAAGCATAAGCTTTGTCGGCAATCGCACGTTTTCAGACCGTCGGCTGCGCGGAATTCTTGAAACCAAGCAGGCTGGCATTCTGCGCACGATCATCCAGCGCGATACATTTGTCGCCGACCGGATCGACTTTGACCGGCAAGTGCTTACCGACTTTTATCGCTCGCGAGGTTACGTCGATTTCACCATACAGAATGTCGATGTATCACTGACCCGCAACCGCGATGCCTACCTGATCACGTTGAGCGTACAGGAAGGTCAGCAGTACAAGTTTGGCAATGTGACAGTATCGTCTGACCTGCCCGATGTCGACGTGGCCGCGTTTCAGAACGCGGTTCGGCTGCGTTCGGGTACCACATACTCGCCGGTCGCGATTGAAAGCAACATCATCCGGCTTGAGCGGTTGGCGATCCAAGAGGGGCTGGATTTCATCCAGGTCGATCCGCGGATCACCCGCAACGACCGCGACCTCAAGCTTGATCTGGATTTTGCACTGGTGCGCGGGCCGCGGATATTTGTCGAGCGCATTGACATAGAAGGCAACAACACGACGCTTGATCGCGTGGTTCGCAACCAGTTTCGCATCGTCGAAGGTGATCCGTTCAATCCCCGTTCGATCCGCGAAAGTGCCGAGAGGATCCGTGCCCTTGGCTATTTCAGCAATGCCGACGTGCAGGCCCGCGAAGGATCCACGGCAGATCAGGTGATCGTCGACGTGAATGTCGAAGAGGCGCCGACCGGGTCGTTGTCGTTTGGCGCCAACTACAACTCCGACACCGGCATTGGCCTTGTGGCGAGTTTCAAAGAGCGCAACTTTCTGGGGCGCGGCCAGACCTTGAATTTTCAGGTGTCCACGGCAAAGGCCAACCGGGTCCTGTCGCTTGAATTCCTCGAACCCAATCTGCTTGGCCGCGATCTGAGCGGCGGTTTCAACTTTGGTTACAAGACGACCAACAGTGAAAACGCGCCTTATGACACGCAAACGTTCCAGTTCCGCCCGACCTTGGGCTTTCCGCTAAGCGACAATGGGCGTTTGTCGGTTTACTATTCTCTTGATTATGCAGAAGTTTCCGACGCGGCAGCGGCCAGTCCGCCGATCATCGCGGATGCGGCCCTGGGTGGTCTCTGGACCAATTCCGTGGGCTATTCGTATTCTTGGGATACCCGGCGCAACGGTCTGAGCCCGAAATCAAGTCTGGTGTTTCGGGTTGGCCAGCAGTTTGGGTTTGGCGATAGCAGCTTTATCAGCACAACCGGATCGGCAATCGCGGAAACCAAGGTGCTGAACGAGGACGTGACGCTGCGGGCGACACTCGAGGGTGGTTATCTGCATTATGCGAACGGCAACAGCAGGGTCATCGATCGGTTTTTCCTCGGTTCGCGGCAGATGCGCGGCTTTGCAGCCGGCGGTATCGGGCCACGCTACTACGACTCGGTTGCCGGTTTTGATGACGCGCTTGGCGGCAACGCCTATGCAATTGCGCGGCTCGAGGCCGAATTCCCGCTGCCGGTCCCCGAGGAATACGGGATTTCGGGCGGGGTGTTCTTTGACTATGGGTCGTTGTGGAACAGCGGCGTGGATGATCCGAACGTTCTTTACGACGATTTCACACCGCGCAGCGTCGTCGGCCTTTCGATCTTCTGGACCACTCCAATCGGTCCCCTGCGCTTTAACTTTACCGAGGCGCTGGACAGTCAGGAATTCGATGAGACCAAATCGTTCGATTTGACGATCTCGACAGCTTTCTGATGCGGCGTTGTCTTGCCCTTGCAGTGCTTGGGCTATTGAGTTGGCTGCCGCCGCGCGTCGCCTTGGCACAGTTTGTCACGCCGCCGGAATCTTCGGCGACACAAAGTTCCGTTCTGACTGTCGATCCCGAAGCACTTTTCAGCCAAAGCAAGTTCGGGCAACGGGTTTTGCAGGACTTGCAGACCGAAACAGAGGCGCTGGCAGCCCAGAATCGCGATCTTGCCGCGTCTTTGACGGCTGAAGAACAGGATCTGGCCAGCCGCCGCCCTTCCATGGACCCTGCCGCCTTTCGGTCCGAGGCCGAGGCTTTTGATGCCAGGGTTCAGGATATCCGCGCTGCCCGCGACGCCAAGGAAAGCGCGCTGCAGGACAGTGTCACCGCAGGGCGTGACACGTTCTTTGCGGCAGCGGCGCCGATTCTGCGCCAGATCATGAGTGACCGGGGCGCGACGGTCCTGCTTGACCGCCGGACGGTGGTGATCAGCGCCGGCGTCGTCGACATCACCGAAGCCGCAATTGGCGCCGTCGATACCGCTCTTGGCGATGGCATCGCTGAACCCGCGCAGGTCCCTGCACCGGACGGCGGCAACTGACAGCCACCTTGCCGCCGCTTTGTTGGCTTGTTAGTCAGACATCACCCGGCCCCGCGTGGCCACTTGAAGCCCACGGAGCCTTTCATGTCCGACCCTGTCACCAGTGCCGACATCAAGCTGATCCAGAAAATCCTGCCGCACCGCTATCCATTCCTGCTTGTGGACCGGGTCCGCGATATTGACGGCACGACCAGTGCAACCGGGATCAAGAATGTGACGATGAACGAGCCACATTTTCAGGGCCACTTTCCCGGCAATCCGATCATGCCCGGCGTGACCATTGTCGAGGCGATGGCGCAGACGGCGGCGGTCATGGTCGGTGCGACAATGGGACTGACGACGGGCAATCTGCTGATCTACTTCATGGCCATCGATGGTTGCAAGTTCCGGCGCAAGGTGATCCCCGGCGACGTTCTGGAGATGCACGTAGAAACCACACGCGGCAAGCCGGGTGGCAAGGTCTGGCGGTTCAAGGGCGTCGCGACGGTCGACGGCGAGATGGCGGCCGAGGCAGAATTCACTGCGATGATGGACCTGCGCGGATGACCACGACAATCCATCCATCGGCGGTGATCGAGGACGGGGCGCAGATCGGTGCTGACTGCCTGATCGGGCCGTTCTGTCTGGTTGGCGCAGGGGTGGTGCTGGGTGCCGGTTGCGTGCTGAAATCCCATGTGGTCGTGAGTGGGGACACCCATATCGGCGCAAGCTGCACGATCTTTGCTTTTGCAGTAATCGGCGAAATTCCCCAGGATCTGAAATATGCGGGCGAAAAGACCCGTCTGCGGATCGGGGCGGGGAACCGCATCCGCGAGCATGTCACGATCAATACCGGCACCGCAGGTGGTGGCGGGTTGACCAAGATCGGCGACGATTGTCTGTTCATGGCCGGCTGCCACATCGCGCACGATGCGCAGGTCGGCAACCGGGTGATCGTGGTCAACTCCTCTGCAATTGCGGGTCATTGCGTGATCGAAGACGACGTGATCATCGGCGGTCTGTGCGGCATCCACCAATGGGTGCGCATCGGGCAGGGTGCGATCATCGGCGCCCTGTCGATGGTGACCAACGACGTGATCCCGCATGGCCTGGTGCAGGGCCCGCGCGGGGTGCTGGACGGGCTCAATCTGGTGGGTCTGAAACGCAAGGGTGTGGACCGCGCCGATATCACCGCCCTGCGCGCGGCTTTCCAGTCGCTACGCGATGGCGAAGGCACGTTTCAGGACCGCGCCCGCAGGCTGAGTTCCGATACCGACAGCGAATATGTGCAGCAGATGGTCGATTTCATCCTCGGGCGAACCGACCGCAATTTCCTGACCCCCGGCTGATGGTGACGCTGGCGCTGATCGCCGGAACCGGGGATTTGCCAGGCGCGCTGGTCGACAGGCTGCGGACTGCGGGGCGCTCGGTGCTGATCTGCGAAATGGCCGGTTTCGTGGCTGACCTGCCGACGGACCTGCCGCGTCTGCCGTTCCGCATGGAAACCCTCGGCACGTTTCTCGCCACGCTGCAAGAACGCGGCGTGACCGAGGTCTGCAT